>CAJBRY010000629.1 GCA_903958085.1 uncultured Geobacteraceae bacterium | reverse complement strand
GGTATACACAACATTCCTCGCCTTATAGTCAGTTGATTTAATAAAGCTGTCATAACTGAGATCAGAATATGCGGCATTGTATGCGTTTACGGCAACAGAGGACTGAACTATCGGAGTAGAGTTAATAATATCGCCCAGTTTCCATTCCTTATCTGTTGTAGTTTCAAGACTCCCCGGATCGGTAAAGGTCACCTTGCGTTGTCTGTAATTGGTTGCATCTGTGCCCCGGATATAATTAATAAGAATATCCGCCTGTGAGTCAGTAATGGCTCCTGCATCAGTAGCAAGGCCCAGATTCATAAGTGGTCGCAACGTTGAACGTTTAGTTGTAGTAAAAGCATTAGAAGCGTCAGTTAAATTTTTATTTGTGCCCAGAAGAGTGTATATGCTTCTGGTAGATGCTGTACGCTTGTGAAGTTCGGAGCCTGCACGCCAGAGCGCCTTGGTTTTATAGGGGTCACTGTCCGGTGGACCATCTACTGCGAGATCCAGCATGCTGTCGTTATTCGTATCCGCATAAATGTTGCTGTAACCGATTATCGGATCGAGGTAATACCAGAGCGCCTGAACCTCACCCATCCATTTTTTGGTGGTATCACTTGGCCATTGCGGGTAGAAAAGCGCCTGAAGCATATTAGCACCGCGCTCACCGCTCTTGTTGTTGGCAACAGCGGCAGCCGTTCCGGAGCCGGCAATGTCCATAATATTTTCAAATGCCTTTAACAGCTCTACTTTAAGCACCGCGCCATCGTTTGCTGCATAATAACCATTCACATATTCACCAGCGTCAGGAAAACCAGCTGTGCCGGTAGTTCCATCAACATATGCACCGTATTTCGCAGCCGATGTAAGAGTGGCAGTTCCGGCACCGGAGCCGAAAGCATATACCGTATAAACTGTAAGGTTCTGAGTACCGGACATATCATTGCTTAGAGTAGTGCTTCGAAGATCGGTATTATGAGCATAGTATGAGACTGCCGGGAGCCAGTATTCTGTGCCGCTGCCATCAGTTGGCCTGTCTGCTGCTGTGTTTGTAAGTTTACCCCACCAGGTATTCACATTGAAGTTGGAATCGGTAACGGATTCAGTATAATCAGGATTTCCGGGCAGATTCTGGTCTTTAGTCGGCTCACCGTCGGTAACTATCATTACGAAATTCTTTTGGCAGGAATATTGAATTATTTGGTTTAGCTCTGGTGGTGAATCTGTAGAAGGGCATCCGTTCCAGGCAGTGCATACACCGGAAGCAACTGTATTCTGCGTTGCATAATCAGTACTGTTAAATGCGCTTTGTTTAGCTTCATAATACCGTATTGCCTCATAAAGACTCTCTGCAAGCGGGGTATATGAGCCCGGATCCGTCTCAGGGCCCTCAATTGTACTTACAAGTGTATTAAGAGGGGCGCCGAGCTTGGCAGCGATATGGCCACCATCAGTAGACAGACTTATGTCACTGCCATTGTCATTAAAAGTCATAATCCCGAACCTGACTTTATCATACAAGGAATGAACAATTCCGGTCGGCTCCGTAGTCCCGTATTCCACCAGCTTTCCATCATGCTGCTTTATAAAATATTTTGTACATTTTGAACGCCAGTCGGGGTCGGTAGCCGACGATGGACAACCGACGCTTGCCGTTGTATTAACACGTCCGCCTACAAGAATCTTACGGAGCACATCTATTTTCATTGTATATGCAAAGTTGAGATAGTTGCCTGAAAGGCCTTCTCCGGCACGCGAGCTGGCGCTAGTTACCGGCTCAAGGTTTGGAGCGGTACCACCCAGCGGGTGAACCCAGGCTGTGTTCTTTGTGTATGTAGAACCTGATACGGTATACATCGTTGATGGCTCAAAATAGCCGTAATAGCTTTTGCATGTGCCGGAGCCCAGCGTGCTGTTTGTACCGGTATATGAGCAGCCGTACGTATTACTGCCGGTATCGTAGGCTTCACCATTGCTAGTCCCCATACTGCCTGAGTTATCAAGAATCATAAGGACATTCGGCTTTAGAGTTGCCTGTTCAAGCATAAAAGCAGGTCGCTGGCAATATTCCGCGCCAAGCGTGGTGGAAACGGTGATGAAAGTTACAGCAATGGTGTGATTTGCTTGAATATTAGTGAACTTATAGGTGTTTACACCATTCGGATTGACTGCAGCGTCAGTGGATTTAACATAATTAGTAACATCCGTACCATCGACAGTTACGCTTTCAATGGCGCAGGTC
>CAJBRY010000628.1 GCA_903958085.1 uncultured Geobacteraceae bacterium | reverse complement strand
TGAATACCATCCTCATTTCAATCGTGTAGTTGAACTTTCAAAACTCGGCAAAGCTGCTGAGGCGATGAGATATCTGAAATCAGATGAAGTCGAAACAGCAGAAGGAAATGAGATTGATGCCATAGAAAATATGCAGATATATCTTTTGGCTAATTCAAAGAAAAATTATGATTTAAATACTGCAACGGCGGCAACGACTGGCAGGATTGTCATCGGTCTTGCCATTGCTGTATCGCTGCTGGCAGCAATAATGGCATTTATTATTACTCGCAGCATCGAAAGCCCCTTGCGGAGTGTACTTGACGCTCTTCTTAAGCATCAAGAGTCTGCTAAAGAAAAGTCACGACTGGTAGAGGCTATTGCAAATGGCAATCTAAGCCAGGAAGTTACTATTGCCGAGCCGCTTGATATTCCGGCGGATAAGCTTAGCAAAGATGAAACAGGTCTGCTGCTGAGCGCAGTTGTGGGTATGAGCACGGTTCAGTCAGCACTGGACAAGTCTTTTGCGAGGATGACAGAGACCCTTCGCCACAATCATGAACAGGAAACTCTTTATCGTGAACAGGAGGCAATCAGGGATTGGTTCAGAAGTGGACAGAATCAGCTTAATACAATTCTTCGCGGGGATAAGAGCATTTGGGAACTAACGCAACGGACTCTTACATTTTTGACGGAGTATATTGGCGCAAAAGTAGGCGTTTTCTATCTCTATAATGAGGCGGATTTAACCCTTAGGGTTGCTTCTAGTTACGCTATACCACTGAGCAGACTTAAAAGTGAGAGGATTCAGCCGTCTGAGGAAGGTCTTGCAGGTCAGGCTGCCTTGATGAGAAAGATGATCTGTGTAAAATCGGCCCCCCCCGGGTATCTCTCAATAAACTCCGGAATCGGAGAGGCAGAACCGGTTAATATAGTTGTTCAGCCACTTATGTATAATTCTGCACTCTTTGGTATTCTTGAAATCGGATCTTTCAAGATTTTCAGCGATAATGATCTAGAGTTTCTGAAACTGTCGACTGAAGGTATTGCAATAGCCTTGAGCGTGAATATGTCCCGACAGCACCTTAACGAGTTAAGTAGAGCCGATTCAGGCTCAGAGTGAATACGCAACAATATTACTACGAAGTGAGTCTAATATTCTGGAGGAGATACTGGTGAATACAACTAATGATATCAAGGCTATAGGCATCAGAATGAAGATGGTTGCCGGTTTTGCTGTGATCGCATTTATTGCCGGTGCAATTGGTGCTTTGGGTGTTTGGAAGGTCTTGACTATCAACGATAGCAGCCGTTTTCTTTACGAAAAAAGTGTTGTGCCAATTGGTCAACTGGCGAATTTTGCTATGGAATCACAACGGGCACGCGTAAATATTCGTGGAATGCTTCTTGATAATGATGAAGAGCGCGCGGCAGCAAATGCTGAAAGTCTAGGTAAACGCTATGCTGAGGCTGAAAAGATTCTCAATGATTTTGAGAAGAACATTGATGGCGATATTGGCAGGAAAGAGCTAGAAGCAATTCGGACTAAAATGAAGGAGTATCGTCCATTGTGGGAAGAAATTGTAAAACTGAGACTTTCCGGCAATGCAGCTGAAGCCCTTGAGCTTATGAGGGGGCGCGCCCAGAAGATGGAAACGGCTGTCAGTCTTGATATTATTAAACTGATTGAAGTGAAGATTGCAGAAGGGAAGAAAAGAAGTCAGGATAATTCATCTCTTGCCAGGAGCACTGTAATCCAAACGGTGGCTTTTTCAGCTGCCGGCGTCATTCTGGCAATATTTCTCGGGTTTTTGGTTGCGGCGCGCATTACAACTCCGATTCGTGGGACAATGGAGCAGGCTCGTCGAATAGCTGACGGTGATCTGACTGCTACTTCTTTGGTCTCCAGCAACGATGAAACCGGCAAATTGTCAGAATCAATGAACGACATGGTGCAGAACCTTAATCAAATAATTGGTTCCGTTGCAACTGCAAGTAAACGTGTTGATGATTCTGCCAACGCCCTTCGTGGTGTTTCAGAAAAGCTGTCGGATGGTGCGGCAGAGGTTTCAGGCCAGGCAATTACACTTTCAGCTGCTGGCGAGGAAATGTCGATGACCGCAAGTGATATTGCCAGAAACTGCACCGAATCGGCTCAGGCAGCTGATGCTGTAACCATGGAGGCACAGCGTGGAGCGCAAGTTGTAAATGAGACCGTGAATCGGATGCACAGCATTGCTGCAAAGGTTAGGGAGTCCGCCGGCAGCATTGAGCTTCTCGGACAGCGTTCTGACCAGATCGGTCAAATAATTGGAACAATTGAAGATATTGCTGATCAGACAAATCTCTTGGCTTTAAACGCTGCTATTGAAGCGGCTCGCGCTGGTGAGCAGGGACGTGGTTTTGCTGTCGTAGCAGACGAAGTCAGGGCTCTTGCTGAACGTACATCACGTGCTACCAGAGAAATATCGGAAATGATCCGTGGCGTTCAGCATGAGACAAAAGCTTCAGTCGCCAATATGGAGGGGAGTGTTCAGGAAGTGCAGTCAGGCATCAGTGATGCGGAACGATCGCGTCAGGCACTGGAAGAGATTATTCGCCAGATTGGTGACATTTCCAGTCAGGTCAACCAGATTGCAGTCGCTGCAGAGGAACAGACGGCCACTACAACGGAAATATCCAATAATATCCACCGTATTAACGAAGCGATTCAGCAGACTGTGCAAGGTGCCGAAGATTCATCTCGTGAATCCGGAGTTCTTTTTGAACAGGCAACTCAACTTAAGCAGGTGGTAAGCAGATTCCGTCTGGCAGTTTGATTGAATAACCGTTCTCAAAGAACAATCCTGGAAAATTATTTGGAATGGAGAAGAATGCCGTGAATTTTACTATCAAATCGAAACTTTTTGGAGTCACCTTTTCTCTGCTTCTGCTGATGGTGACTATTGGTGTTATGGGATTGTACGGTTTTCGTCAGAGCAACAGGGAGCTCGAAAAAGTTTTTCAGGTGAATATGAAGAAAACGGCTCTTCTTTCCAAGATTGACGGGCTTATGAGGGCAAACCGGATACAGATGCTGCTTGCTCTTCAACATGATTCCAAAAACGAGTTCAGTGTGCTTCACGAGCATCCTACAACAGCGCATACCGATCTTGCAAAAAAATATATGAGTGAAATGGATCAACTTTGGAGCGAGTATACTGCCAAATTGACTGAACCTAAGTCAATTGAGCTGGCAGACGTTTTCCACAAAGACAGGACGAAATACATGAAGGACGGTCTGGAACCCGCGATAAAGGCGGTTCTTAACGAAGACTATAGAGAAACTTACCGTATTACATTTGATGTTATAAACCCTACTATTCAGAAAGCTAACAAGGCAATGGAAGCGCTGATGCTGCAGGAGGTTGATCTCGCCAAAACTGCTTACCTCTCTAGTCAAAAACAATATACAATCTTCATGTCTATAATAATCGGATCGATTGTTCTTGGATTCGGGTTTGGAATAACAGCTGCGTTTCTTATCGTTGGCTCTATTGGCAGATCAACCACTATGCTGAAGGATACTGCTACGCAATTGGCGGCTGGCAATCTGGTCTGCAGGGCAAATGTTACGTCTCAAGATGAACTTGGTGTTATTGGCAGCAGCTTTAATCAGATTGCAGACATTCTACAGTCTGCAATGCAAAGAATCCGTGCCTGTTCCGACGAGCTTACATCTGCTGCAGGGGAGTTGAGGGCGAATGCCGAACAGATTGCAAACGGCTCTGAAAATGTTGCGGCTCAGGCAGCAACCGTTGCAACTGCCGGTGAAGAAATGGCTGCCACATCTAATGATATTGCAAACAATTGCAGCTTGGCGGTAGAAAGTGCCAACAAGGCATGTAGCGCAGCTACAAGTGGTGCAGATATTGTTCAAAAAACTGTTGTTGGAATGTCAAGAATAGCTCTGAAGGTTCAGGAGAGCGCCCGCACTGTAGAGAGTCTTGGTCAGCGTTCCGATCAGATCGGAGCAATTATCGGTACGATTGAGGATATTGCAGACCAGACCAACCTGCTGGCTTTGAATGCCGCTATTGAAGCTGCCAGAGCGGGCGAACAGGGTAGGGGGTTCGCTGTTGTTGCTGATGAAGTGCGCGCACTTGCAGAGCGGACTACCAGGGCAACAAAGGAAATCGGCGGGATGATAAAATCGATACAGATGGAAACACGCAGTGCCGTGTCAGCAATGGAAGAGGGGGTGCAGGAGGTTGAGCGCGGCACTGAAGATGCTTCCCTTTCCGGTAGCGCGCTGGAAGAAATTCTAGCGCAGGTGAACGAAGTAACGGGTCAGATAAATCAGATAGCAACTGCGGCAGAAGAACAGACTGCTACAACAAATGAGATTAGCGGCAATATGCTCCTGATTACGGATGTAGTTCAGGAAACTGCAGGAAGTTCTCAGATGACTGCGGCAGCTGCAAGTCGCCTTGCAGACCTTGCCCAGGAACTGCAGGGGATCGTAGATCAGTTCCGCCTCAAAGATTGATCTGTGTTATTTGTGTTGTTTGAAAAAGGTTGGAAAAGATTATCAAAACTCAGGGTTGGCCGGATGGTCGCCCTGTTTTTTTTGAACTGTTGTTTATTTGCTTTGACCGGATGTTTAAACGCTGCAAAAGATGAGTCGTGTGTTGCTTGCCATCAAGGTCTTGAACCTGCTTCTAAAAACCATGCCGGTTGTACAGTATGTCATGGAGGAAATTCTGATTCCGGCAAAAAACAGGAAGCTCATGCAGGCATGCGAGGTCCGGCCAATCCATCTTCTCCTGAAGTATGGGAAGAAGTTTGCGGGCGCTGTCACCGCTACCAGCTTGAACGAGTAAAATCAACACTCATGCAGACTAATGCAGGCATGATCCGAAATATCCAGATGACCTGGGAAGGCGAAGACGGGCAGAAATATTCAACTGCTGGTGGTAAAATGTTTGATCAAGCCGGAAACCCCACTGAAGCCAGGCCGGTTGCGGAATTGGAAAATATTTCCGGTGAATTGTATCGAAAATTCTGTTCCCGCTGTCATCTTGGTATTCAGAATGGGGAATCATATTCAGCCGCTCACGGTTCCGGTTGCGCTGCCTGTCATTTTCCATGGAATGATACGGCGATATATGATGGAAACGATAAAACTGTGAAAGGAAAGGCGGGGCATTCTGCAAGTCATACAATCTCTCCTCTCCCTGGCAGTCAGGTTTGCAGTCGCTGTCATAATAGAAGCGGACGAATTGCGCTGACTTATCAGGGGTTATATGATGGAAATAATGGATTAGTGCCGACAAGGAGAGGTGAAGCGGGATTGATTATGACAAGCGGGGCCCGCAATCTGACACATATTGCACCGGATGTTCATTTTCTAGCGGGAATGGAGTGTATTGATTGTCATACTTCGCGCGATGTCATGGGGGATGGTTTCAGTTATCGCAATATGTATCAGCAGACAGAGATAATGTGTGAAGATTGCCACGGAAGTGCTACTGAAGTACCACGCTACCGCGTTATAAACAGAGAAAACGATGAGGCTCTGAGAGAATCAAGATCTTATAAACGGCCAGTTAAAAACGGAATGAGAATGATTCAGACTTCCAAAGGTAGAAGTTATTCAAATGTATATTACGATAACGGAACTATCTGGCTTCAGGGTAAACTGAGCGGCAAGCTGCATAAAAGCAAGGTAATAACCGGAACACCGGAGCATACTGTTGTTGGTCATAAACGGCTGGAATGTTATGCATGCC
>CAJBRY010000627.1 GCA_903958085.1 uncultured Geobacteraceae bacterium | reverse complement strand
TTGAATTCACTTTCACCTGAAGATTTCTGACCATGCCGTTTTCAGTGAGAAGATTTCGTATCCTTGTCCTTGTCTCATAATCATCAAATATGTTCAGTTCACGCGAAGATTTCCCGACAACCTCTTCTCTGCTGAAGCCAAGAACATTCAGAAAAGAATGGTTTACTTCCAGATAGATACCTTCATCAAGAGTACTGATTCCCATAAGAGCGGGATTTGCATTGAATGCTGAGGAGAATTTCTCTTCCGATTCACGCAATTCAGAAATATCCTTGGTCACACCGAAAAGCGCAGGCTGATCATTCCACTCACCAAAATAAACTCTGGTTTCAACCGGAATGAGAGTCCCGTCCTTGCAGATCAATGGCACCGGGCAGAATGTCTCCGTCCCTTCAAGCATCCCTTTAACACGCATTCCGGCTTCATCGCGTCTTGACTCTGGATGTACAGAAAGAACGTGCTTTCCAAGCAGTTCCTCCTCAGAATAGCCGAGTCGATCTGTAACGGTGCGGTTGATCTTGATCATGTTTCCATTCATATCAAGCACGAAGAGGAAGTAATCTATCGAATCAAAATAGGTGCGGAAGTTTTTCTCGCTTAAACGGAGCTTCTGCTTTGCCGCAGCCCGTTTTTTATCATCGTCGATCAAAAACAGTGCGAATATGCAGGAGAGAGCAAGAAACAGGAGAGATACGCCACCGATAATCTTCAGTTCTGTATACCACTTAGCGAGGAAATCGCCAGAACCCAGACCCACAAGAACTATCAGCGGATAAGGATTAATGCGGAAGAAAGTGGCAATTTTATTAGTTTTGTCAGCAGGTACAAAAGTGTCGGTGCTTCCCGATACGGCACCGCTTTCGACTAATTTACGAAAATCAGGAGCGGCGTTCTTAACCCCGGGCTTACCTGCATTTTCGGGAACCTCTGGAAATCTGGTGATAAGCGCCAGTTCAGAATCGCGTAGAACAACAGTTCCTTGAGGGCCGACATCAATATTGCTGAATTTTTTGTTGAAACTATCCAGGAAGTAACCGGCATAAATAATTCCGCCGAAGGAACTGTCCGGATTATCTATGCGTCTGGCAAGATAGATGGTCCATTTGCCGCTTAATTTTCCTAAAAGCGGCTTAGAAATAATGAGTTTAGGCGCCAAATCATTTTTTGCGGTATTAAAAAAATCTCTGTCTGCAATATTCAGGTTCGTACCGGGCTCAACACCATATAGAACATTTCCCCTGTCATCAGCAATTCGAAGAATGTTAACATCACCAATAAGGTTAATTTTGTGCTTCAGCAAGTCGTTGATATTATTAGTGCCTATTTCTTTGTGTTTTTGGAGATGTTTCAACTCTTCAATTGTTGAATGGAGCAGCAGGTCCACGTTCTTGATATCGCCATAAATGTCACTGCTAAGTACCTGAGCCAGATTCTTAGTGGTGATACGGGCGATATCCTTATGATGGATGCGGCTTTGATATAGATATAATCCGGCAATTGACAAAACAATAACGTTAGTCAGAATGACTGCGAGGATGATTCGTTTTGTATTGGTTAAAATATTCGGCATTCTTGAAACTCCTTGATATTGTTAATCCACTTCACTGACCATCCAGAATATCCCGCACTTTTTTCAGAAGTATATCCGGCATTACGGGTTTGCTGACAAAAGGGACACTGAAATCAACAGCCAGCTTGCCGGTGATTATTTCATTTGTATAGCCGCTCACAAAACAGGCCTTTACATCCGGGCGCAACTCTTTAATCTCGTCCCAGGCCTGTTTTCCTGTCATTTTCGGCATAATCGCGTCAAGCAGAACAAGTTTGATCTCATCAGCGTTTTCCGAGAAGAGAGCAACAGCCTCGATTCCGTCACAGGCCCTGATAACCTTGTAGCCTTTTGATTCCAGTGAGTTGGCGGTAATTTCCAGAAGCATCTCATCATCTTCTGCAAGCAGAATAGTTTCGTTGCCGCGCAGTGATGCTTTTTCTGTTTCAATCCCCGGGGCCAAAGCGTCGTCACATATTTCACAGACTGGCAGATAGATGGTGAAAGTGGTTCCTTCTCCCGGTCGGCTCTTGCAGCGGATAAAGCCGTTATGCTGCGCTATGATGCCGTGTATTATCGAAAGGCCGAGCCCGGTTCCTTTCCCTTTTTCCTTGGTCGTAAAGAAAGGTTCAAAAACCCGTTCAACTGTTTCCATGGTCATTCCGCTGCCAGAGTCGCTAACCCGGATTACGGCATGAACCCCCGAATTTCCGTACCCTTGTGCGGCAATAAAGGCATCATCCAGAATTTCCGCAGAAATTCTGAGAGTCAGCTTTCCACCGGAAGACATTGCATCACGGGCGTTGGTGGCCAGATTCATCAAAACCTGTTGAATCTGCGAACGATCAAGAAGAACATAAATAGGGGAAGGGTGGTAGTTAGCGACAAGTTCAATGTCCTCACCTATCACGCGCTGCAGGAATTTGCAGTTGTTTGTGACAAGTTGATTTATCTCGGCGATTTCAAGGTTGAAGGCCTGCTTTCTGCTGAATGCCAGCAGCCCTTTGGTAAGATCAGCGGCACGTTCGGAGGCTTTCAGAATCTGGATAGCATTGTCGTGCATTTTGCCTTCGGGAAGTCCTCCCAGCAACAGATCTCCGTAACCCATTATAACTGAAAGAATATTATTGAAATCATGAGCCACACCACCCGCCAGCAGCCCTATTGCCTCCATTTTCTGTGACTGAAGCAACTGTGCTTCGAGCCGGTCGTGCTCCTGCTGAATTTTAATACGCTCGGCAACTTCTTCTTCAAGTATTATTGTCTGCTCTTCAAGGCTCTGCTGTGCTGACTGGCGCTCTTCTATTTCCTCCTCCAGTTCGGAGGTCTTTAACTGCAGTTCCTCGTTGGCAATCTGACTTTTTGCCATTTCAGTTTCAAGCTGGACAGTCTGATCATGGAGATTATTGTATGATTCAACCAGATCAATGCTCATCCGGTTAATGGCTGATGTGAGAGCAGTAATTTCATCATCACCGGCATTTTCAATCTGAAATCCCATATTTCCGGAGGAAATTTCTGTAGCACCATCCTTTATACGGATTATTGAGGAAAGTACGCGTCTGGTCGTAACGAATATTATTGAAATTGTTACAAGAGAAACCAGTAGAATGATTACAAGCATCAGGGTGCCCGTATATACAAGATGAGGAAGAATATCTGATTTTGCTTTTCCGGAGATATCCGCCGCCCAGTCGATAACACGTTGAGATTCAAGATTCAGGGTGGTGGCTATCTGGTTTCTCAGGCGTTTTTGTTGTGGCTCGGCACCCTCCGGCATTTTTGAAAATCTCTGGAAAATATCTTGCAGTCCTGCGAGGGCGTCCTTCACATCCTCGGGTATGTCGCCCTGGAGAAGCACTTTTTTATTGATCTGTTCGTAGTTCATCATCCACTGCTGCTTAACTCTGTCGGAAGGGGAAGCAAAGAATTCGCTGTTAAGAATCCGCAACTCATAAAGATCCACAAGCAGTTCATCAAGCCTTAAAGCTTCTTCGACTCGCTGATTGGCATCTCTTATCCCGTAAAATGCAATGACGGCAATGCTTGTCAGAAGCAGCACCATACTGACAATTATAAGCCTAAAGCGGTTTTTGAGATTCATTGAAAACATTTTACTGCTCCGGGTGAAAGTAGAAATTACTTAACTTCTGCAACTGCTTAATACTTCCACTCCCCACTGGCGGGGGAGGGGCATTTATGAAATACCTTCACTACTGTCCGGTTAATAACTGAATAAATTCATCTGCTTATATTTAGGTTGCTCTGGAATTAGCTTGAGTGCCTCT
>CAJBRY010000626.1 GCA_903958085.1 uncultured Geobacteraceae bacterium | reverse complement strand
TTTAAGGGAGGGGAAAGTAAAGGCTATTTCCTTTGCTTTAGGGGAGAGATAGGAAGAAAGAGGCGTCCGTTCAGGTGTCCTTAATAACAATGATGAGCCAGGCAGTTTTAAAACAAAGTCATTTGAACCGGAAATGGAGCTATTATCGCTCCCCTGCCCTCCCCGTTTTCTAAAGGGTTTGCGGAGATACAATAAACTTCGGATTCTTCATGCCGGGAGGCTATGGAAATATGTGTGCCGTTGGAATGCTTACGAAATAACTTCAATAACAGATCAGGATTATTATTATCCTGCGATAAGTGTGAAAGAAGCAAATGGGTCATAAATGGCGACTTGTTAGCCAGAAAAAGATCCAATGTCGTTTAGTTAAGGTTTTGACGGTGTAGGGACACATATTTGTGTCTGCCGAACAGCAATCCCGGTACGGAAGGCACCTGGATTATAAATGGACACAAATATGTGTCCCTACATCTTGCACCTGGGTTTATAAATGGACACAAATATGTGTCCCCACAGCCGGCTCTGCATCTTCAGAATCTTGACTAAAAGATGGAATAGGTTGATCTGATTGCAAATATATCAGAATAAGTTCTTTGAAAGTTTGGAGTTCACCAGGGATTTACTTATCTTGTAAGGTATAAGGGGGTTAACCCAAATACTAAAAGAAGAAGAGATTATCGCAACAACTTAACAAAACAAATATCTGATGAGCTTGAAAACCAAGACTTTAGCAGCCGTTCAAAAGACGGCAAAGAAAAGGTATTTGTTCGTGATAGAAAGCTGAGTATTAAGAACTTAATTATTTTGATCATAAACTTCAAGAGCTCGATACAGCGGGAACTGGACAGTTTTGTCAAGGCTGTTACCAAAAGTGATTTTAAAATCCGGGAGGTTACCAAAGGAGCATTTTCTCAAGCCAGAGCCAAATTAAACCCATGGGCTTTTCAACGGTTGAATGAAGTGGCAGTAAACAGTTTCTATTCAGAAGCAGAATACTATACCTGGCATGACATGCGACTTTTAGCGGTTGACGGAACGCGACTGGTACTGCCGAATCACCCAACTGTTATTGCTGAGTTCGGACAACATGACTTAGGACCTGCTGCTGATAGTAAGCGTTCGTTAGCTCTTGGATCTATGCTGTATGATGTGTTGAATCAACTCACCATCGATGCCCGGATAGCCCCTTATGCGGCCAGCGAGCGGGATTTACTGTGCGAGCATTTGGACAAAATTCAATCGGGTGATTTGCTGCTACTTGACAGGGGGTATCCCAGTTTTTGGTTACTGTTTTTATTAAAGGCCCGGGGAATTGAATTTTGTGTCCGGCTTAAAGGAGATTGGTTGCAGGCCAAGAGTTTTATGGAAAGCGAAGAGAAAGAACGTATTGTGAGCTTCTCCCTGCCCAGGGGAGACCGCGCAAAACTCGCGGACTATCCCCACATGATTACTGAAGCAATTACCTGTCGTTTAGTGAAAGTGGACTTGCCGAATGGAGAAAAGGAAATTCTTTGTACTTCACTGGTCGATCAGCAGGAATATCTTTATGAGGAATTTAACGAGTTGTACCATTATCGTTGGAATGAAGAGGAAGCCTATAAATTGTTGAAAAACAGGATTGAGATTGAACGGTTCTCCGGGAAAACGGCACGGGCAGTGAAGCAGGATTTCTTTGCGAAAGTTTTCTTAATGACTCTGTGCGCTGCTTATGCTCATCCCATTGAAGAAAAAGTAAGGGC
>CAJBRY010000625.1 GCA_903958085.1 uncultured Geobacteraceae bacterium | reverse complement strand
GCCCCCCACTAACCGAAAAAATGGTCAAAATGGGGTAATTCAAGCAAATTCAAATCGAAAAAAGTACATCTATATCAAAGAACATTTGAAATTAGATAGTTATAGCTGTGCAGTGAAAGTTTACCGGACAGTAGTGAGAGAATCTGTTAATTACCGTATTGCCAAGGATCGATGTTTTATAAAGAACGTAGATTATAATAATGTTTTCTGGGTTCTAGCATTTTTTACATAACAGACCCCTGATACTTACTAAATATGGGAGGAGACTACAAAATGAGATTTAACCGAAACATGCTTATGCTAGCAGCCTTGCTATCAGTAACCGGATGTGCTCGTAACGAGGATGTAGTGATCAATGCACCCGCAATAGTCCCGACCTACACCGCTGAATCAAAGGCGAATTCGACATCACAGTTGAAAGCTTCAGAACCACAGCTTGCCCTTGAGACGGTGTATTTTGGTTTTGATTCATATTCATTATCAAAAGAATCTAAAAATATTATCAAGACAAATATTAAAGCACTCAATAGCAAGCCGTTCATCCGGATTGAAGGACATTGTGACGAGCGTGGATCGGGTGAATACAACCTGGCACTTGGTGAAAAGCGTGCCAAATCTGCTCGTAAATATTATGTTACCCTTGGATACCCTGCTGCCAAAATTACAACCATAAGCTACGGCAAAGAACGTCCGGCAGTAAAAGGCAGTGGTGAGTCTGTGTGGAAAATGAACCGGCGGGACGAATTCAAAATCGTAAAATAATTCTGTATGAAGCTTTACAATAGACGCAGCCGCCAATTGATCAGGCTGTAATTCGCACCGATACTTCGCGCGGACTTACAGTCTGATTCCTCTTCCAGAACCTCTTTGTGTAATTAATCAACAATTAGATTGCTTAATATAGCTGCCTCAAAGGAGAATATTTAATGTGCGGTATCGTTGGATATATTGGTGGACGGCAGGCGACGCCGATTATATTGGAAGGTTTGAAAAAGCTTGAATACAGGGGCTATGATTCAGCCGGAATTGCGACTCTTGGCGCAGGTGACTCTTCTATCTGTAGAAGTCAGGGTAAGCTGGTTAATCTGGAAAATATCCTTCGCGAACAGCCGCTTAGCGGTACTGTAGGTATAGGGCATACCCGTTGGGCCACACATGGAAGGCCATCTGAAATAAATGCTCACCCGCATAAAGCAGGACCGGTAATCTTGGTGCATAACGGTATCATAGAAAATTATCTGCAGCTCAAGGAGCAATTGAGGCTGGTAGGTCATACTTTCAAGAGCGAAACCGATACGGAAGTTATTGCGCATCTCATTGAAGAAACACTTAAATCAGAAGCCGATTTTGAAAAAGCGGTAAGGAAAACACTGGCGCAATTGCGTGGTGCGTATGCAGTATGCATTCTAAATGAAAATGATCCTGAATTTTTGATGGCGGCTAAACTCGGCTCACCAATGGTAGTTGGTCTTGCGGATGGTGAATATTTCGTGGCATCGGACATCCCTGCTATTTTGGCTTATACCCGTGAAATGGTATTTATGGAGGATGGTGAACTCGTTATCTTCAGGAACGGCTCGGCAAAGTTTTCAACTATCGACGGAGCCAAAATTGAGAAAAAAGCCCGGCATATTGATTGGTCCCCTATGATGGCGGAAAAGGGCGGCTACAGGCATTTCATGCTGAAGGAGATTCATGAACAGCCCAGAGCTGTTCGTGATACTATTGCAGGTCGTCTGCTTGAGGGCGAGGGGGATGTTTATCTTGAAAATCTGCAATTCAGTGATCGTCAGCTTGCAGCTGTCAAGCGGATTGTAATTATTGCCTGCGGAACTTCATGGCATGCAGCTTTAGTCGGGAAATTCTACATCGAGGGGCTTTGCCGCATACCTGTAGAGGTTGATATCGCTTCCGAGTTCCGCTATCGCAATCCGGTTGTGGACGAGGGGACTCTGGCTATTGTTATCTCCCAGTCGGGTGAAACAGCTGATACTCTGGCGGCTCTTCGTGAGGCAAAATCGCGCGGTGCCCTGAATATGGCCATTTGTAATGTGGTTGACTCTTCGATTGCACGCGAATCAGCCGGTGTAATTTATACTCATGCCGGGCCGGAAATTGGTGTCGCGTCTACAAAGGCTTTTGTTACCCAGCTGACAGCTTTATATTTATTCACAATCAGACTAGGCAGGGCAAACTGCACTATAGATGTTCTTCACGGACAGAAAATGATTGCATCGCTAATAAAAGTGCCGGGGTTGCTTGAAGAGACTTTAAAGCTGAATGAATATACAGAAAAAGTTGCAAAGAAATATATGAATGCTCGTGATTTTCTTTATCTTGGTCGTGGGAAAAACTTTCCGATTGCTCTTGAAGGAGCCCTAAAGCTGAAGGAAATTTCCTATATTCACGCAGAAGGCTATCCTGCCGGCGAAATGAAACACGGTCCTATAGCCCTGATTGACGAGGATGTTCCGGTTGTAGTTCTTGTTCCTAAAGGGAGTTCATACGAAAAGACACTTTCCAATATGGAGGAGGTTATTACCAGAAGTGGGCGCGTCATTGCAGTCTGCTCCGCAGGTGATAGTGAGGTTCGTGGAAGAGTTGAAACTGTGATTGAAATTCCCAGTTTTGATGAAGATCTTGATCCATTGCTGCTCTCAGTGCCGCTGCAGCTTCTTGCGTACCACATTGCTGTGCTGAAAGGGACTGATGTTGACCAACCAAGAAACCTCGCAAAGAGTGTGACGGTGGAGTAGTTTTGTTAGTCAAATAGTGTAGAAAACAGCCCCGTATACTGGTATAAGAG
>CAJBRY010000624.1 GCA_903958085.1 uncultured Geobacteraceae bacterium | reverse complement strand
GTGAAACTCCAATTCCGAAAGCGCAATAACCTAAATAACCTGAAGGTTACCGTGGGGTCATCTGCTACGCAGCGGAATTGGTAAGTTGAACAATCCCGCGCAGCGGAGGGTATAATACCCCGCAGCGAGCTCACGGAATCTGTTTCCAAAGCTTACTTTGGGGTTCATACCCGTGATTATATTTTCCAGCCTGCGTCTTCCCCGCTGCTTGAGGCAGAGAAAACATTTGCTGCAAGCTAATGTAAAACAACCTGTAAGTCAATATTTAAGATGGGATTAAGCTTGACAAGGAAAACCCCTTAATATAAATACTGCTTCTACGTTTCTTAACAGAGTACGGATTTCCAATGGATGCCGATGTAGCTCAGCCGGTAGAGCAACTGATTCGTAATCAGTAGGTCACCAGTTCGATTCTGGTCATCGGCTCCAGTTGTGTTTTAGTAAGGGATTGAGCAATTTCAGCTTAATCCCTTTTTCTTTAAATGCTACCCTATAGCTACCCTGTGGAATGATTTTTCGTGATCTCTGGTTATGTTTGAACAGCGGTGAATTTCCATGAATGAATTTAGCAAGTGTCCAAATCATCATTTCAAAACTTCGTTTTTACTGTACTGAGATGTCACCAGCGGATAGTGATTGGACAAGACATCTTCCTAAAGTCAGCAAACTGTAACCCTTGAAGAAAATGCTTGATTTCAAGTGGCAAACAGTATCTAAACAGCTAAAATAGCACTGGATTACATTTCATTGACATATAGCTATATATTATCTATGTTTTTACAGGAACTTTGCAAATCAATTTATTTTAAAAAGAATGTTTCTAAATTCCCAAATAATACTAAAGAAAATAAAATAGTGGGGACTGATAATGATTGATATTAAGACATTAATGATTATTTACCTAAGCGTCAACATTATTAACACCGGAGCAATGATAGTTATTTGGAGGCAGAACCAAGAGCGATATAAAGGTATATCTTTTTGGTTGGTTGGGCTAACGCTACAGGCAGTAGGGTCTCTATTGCTGATCCTCCGTGGACACATACCTAATATCATATCCATGACTGGTTCTAATGTTATAATATTGGGTGGATTATTGATTGTTTTAATGGGATTGGAACGATTCACAGGAAGAAATAATAGGAACACCCATAATTACCTTCTCCTTGTCGTTTTTATTGCTGTTAGTATTTATTTCGTCTTAATCCAACCGAATCAGAAAGCGCGTGATATTGCTTTTACTGCGATGTTGATAATCTATACTTTCCAGTGTAGCTGGCTGCTGCTGCGTAGTGTGGATCGCGGTATGCGCCGATTAACACAGCTCACAGGCATAATGTTTGGAGTCTACTCTACTGTCAACTTATCCAGGATCATCCTGACCGTTTTTTTTGACCAGGGCAATGATTTCTTTAAAGCAGGAGTAGTGACCGCACTTTCACTCACCTTGTATATCTTACTGAACATCAGCTTAACTATATGCTTCGTTTTGATGGTGAACGGGCGGTTGCTTAAGAACGTTCAATCAGAGGAAGAGAAATCCCGACTTCTCATTGAGAACAGTCAAGACATCATTTATACAATCACTACAAATGGTGTATTAACCTTCGTTTCACACGCATGGACCAAAATGCTCGGTCATCTTGTACAACAGGTTATTGGACAACCAATCGGGCAATTTGTCCATACGGAAGATCTTCCATTATGTATGGAGTGGATAAAAAAAGTGATCGAAACAGGACAAAGTAAGGGTGTTGTTGAGTACCGCGTGCGGCACATGGACGGATCATGGTACTGGCACGAATCGAGGGCGGTTCCTTTGAAAGATAAAACAGGTGCTATCATCGGGTTTGAAGGTATCGCCAGAGACATCACCAAGCGCAAAGAACTGCAGCAAAAGCTCGAGGAAATGGCAACGCATGACTATCTGACCGGGTTGCCAAACAGGGCGTTGCTAAATGACCGTTTCACCATAGCAGCGGTGTTGGCCCAACGTAATAAGAATAGACTTGCCATCATGTCGTTGGATCTGGACAAGTTTAAATCCATCAATGATACCCTCGGTCACGGCGCAGGGGATCAGATGCTTAAGGCTGTGAGCAAGCGGCTTAATGGAATAATACGTGCCAGCGACACGTTAGCCCGCGTTGGGGGAGACGAGTTTGTTTTGATGATGCTGGAGACCAACAATATGGAAAATGCCACTACCATTGCTCAAAAGATACTGGATTCCTTCAAAGAATCTATGCTTATCGACGGTCATGAGCTGCATTTATCTACCAGCATAGGTATTGCCATGTACCCTGAAGACGCGGAGGATCTGGAGAACTTGACCAAGAAATCCGATGCAGCGATGTATTACTCCAAGGGTCACGGCCGCAACCAGTTTAAATTCTTTGGTGATGGCAATGTCCAAACTGGTGGAGATAACAAGAGCGTAAATTGATTAAACCCCCGCAACAGAAAAGAATGGTGAATCTTTGCTCGGCTCACTAATGATGTCGGATATCACAATTCAAGTGGCAATCCTAACTTATATAATGAATCCTAAGTTGCCGACTTGTAGATGTCATGTGGTCATGGCTCACTACTTCCGCTGCCCGCCGATTGCCAATGCGCAGCAGGGGATAATTGGGGACGGTT
>CAJBRY010000623.1 GCA_903958085.1 uncultured Geobacteraceae bacterium | reverse complement strand
TGCAAGCCTGATATGTGATAAACAATGCTTGCAGGTTACAGTAGCAATTACGCCGAATATTTTCTCGATCACTCCGCCTTGTGCTTCCATATTGTCAATCGTACATATTTGACAGCACCAGGGGCATTTTACTTTTGCAATATACCGGCCCTTCATTATTAAACTGGGGCGAATTTCAGCTGGCGCATATTTTACATATCTACGATTGAAATAACGTACAGCTGATGACATTTTACAATATTGGATATCATCCATTGTATCTGTGAAATTTTTTTGAATACCGGATGGCAGTTCATCTCTTAAATATGTCAACTTATCGGCAATAATCCCCTTTGAAAGACATTTCTGGTAAATTGCACTGTTCGGATATGGAATGATAACTGCCAAGCCAACCTGATCTGTACAATTGTTCTTCCAATATTCAAGCGTTTTCTTATAGGTCGAGATAGTCTCGGCAGAGTCCCCGAAAATAAAAGTTGCCTGAACATTCATACCGCATTTTCTGGTAAGCTTGTAAGCAAAGTCTATCTGAGCAGGAGTAATTGGTTTGTGCATGCTTTTCAAGACATCTTCATCGTAACTTTCAAAACCGTAGCTCATTGAGATACAGCCTGCTTCTTTTAATCGCAGCAATATTTTTTCATTGACAGCTGAAACAATTCCTTGAATGGCAAAATATACTTCTCGTCCGATTTTATTCCGCAGACTCTGAAAACGATCACAAAAATCATAGACTCTATCAAGTTTGTGTAAGAAGCAATCATCGTAGAGAAAAACTAGATTTATATTGAATTTAGAAATTGCGGTTTCGAGTTCCTCAAAAAGGTTATCAAGTGAACGTTCCTGATATTTGTTCGTATGAAAACAAAACGTGCAACTGTATGGACACCCCCTGCTTCCCATGATCGGATACGTGCGCGGAAAATCAAGCGTGCCGGTATGAAAATAAAACGGATTATTGGCAGGGGTGTTATCAAGCCATTCCCTGAAGCCGCATGATTCAAAGTCAGGAAACGGTAGCGAATCCAAATCCAAGGGTTGTTCACTCAGCGACAACGCATCAATATTAAGCGTGTTGTCGGGATTCCAGTAGAGCACGCCCTGAATGTTCTCAGCAATCCCGTCTCTGATGTTTTGAATCAGACGTGGAAAAGCCATCTCCCCATCTCCACATATCCCATAGTCCGGATGAATAGCATTCATTACGAGTTCAGGTTCTGTCGTAACAATAATTCCACCTAGTATCGTCACAATATCTCGTGAACACTGCTTAACTGATGACAATAGACTATTCAGTTCATTGAAGTATTTGCTGTTCGCACCTGTTGCTACAATGGAATATGATCCTGCATGTATCTTGGCTTTAACAACATCTATATCGTTGCCTGAAGTGTGGTTCAGATTCAGAACATCATATTGAATGTCATTCGATTTTAACGCAGCGCAGATATAAGGTATTCCGAGGGGGAACATATACGAATACGTTGGAAGTTCAGAATGTCTGATTAGGTCCCATCGCGGTATAATTATGAGAATATTAGAACTCATAAGCCATGTCCCGGCTACTTTATAAGATTATCTGAATGGAACTTGATTGCATCCTCAAGTTCCCATCCAAACAATAGTTTCTTTATATTACGTGGGATCAGTGCCAAATCGCGACAATCAATTCCTTTATTAAGACGAATGTATTCAAACGTGGCATAGATCAAGGAAAAAATGGTAATTATTGTAGAAGGAAACCTAAAAAACTTGGCTTTCAATCTATACAGACAGCAGGGATATACGCGGTTGGCGGGCGCCCAGCTGTAATACTTCAAAGTAAGTAAAATGTATTCTTCGAATTTCACAGCAGGATCGTGGAAACCCAATGTTTTAGCGGCATAGTGTAACCGGTAGGATGATAAAAAGTCAGAAAGATATATAACCTTACGATTTTTTGTCAACCTTATCCACAAATCATAATCTGATGCCTGCCGCAGGGTGAGAGATATTCCGCCAGCGTCCTCATATGCAGAACGACGAAAAAATGCTGACGGTTGTGCGACGAAATTATAAACAGCAAGATACTCATAATTGAATGGCTCTGTGGGACATTCTCCTATTACATCACCATTTCGATCGATATACTGACAGCGACCATAAACCATTGCAACATCAGGCTGTTTACAAAAAACATCCATTGCTTTTTGCAGAGAGTCAGTTTCAAAAACATCATCAGAGGCAAGCCAGGCAAAAATATCTCCCTGCGCCATACCAAACCCTTTATTTATTGCATCTTCAGGACCATTATCCTTTTCTGAAATCCACTTTAAACTGCCATCATATTTTTTAAGTATTTCAATGGTTCCATCAGTAGATCCACCATCAATTACAATGTATTCGATATTTGAATAGCTTTGATTCAAAACACTCTGAATAGTAGCTTCAATGTATTGTCCTTGGTTATAAGAAGGAGTTATGACGCTTATCATGGGAACTGTCGTTTTCATACCATGCCAGAAACAGATGGTATAAAACAGGATTCAAAAATTGAGATAAGATTAAACTTCTTCTCGTACAACCTTCTTGCGTTCCCACAATAAAATGCATAATTATCAGTCAGTTGTTTGACGACTTCTTGCATATCACCCAGAGAGGTTATTGCCAAACCAGCGCGATGCTCAGTTATAAATTCATTTAAATTTTGTGATCCGCAGACAATCACAGGTATCCCAAGCCTAAGAAAACTGACTAATTGAGCTGAAGCATTTTCATTAAATTTGAAATTACTATCCGTTTCACCATATCCAACAAACCCGATATCGAATCCATCAAGAAATTTGGAAAGTGAATTGGAGTCAAATCTTTCTGAAGAAACAATTGATTTTCTTGTCACATTCATAAGTTTATTATTCACTGCATTCCCGCAAATAATACCATGCAAGTAGAGTTCAATATTAAAGGGCCAGTTCTGATATACATCAATTAATTCTACCGTCAACCTGATCTCTGAAAGCAAACCACACTGTATTATTTTAACCGATTCAAAATTCTTCTTACCTGCTCGTTTAGCAGCGGCAAATCTACAATAATTAGAATCATTCAAACCGACCGGCATATATATTGTTTGATCAAAAACTTTACCTACAGATTCTTCAAGAAGCTTTTTTCTGTTAGCATCTTGAATCATCAGCTTATCTGTTTGTAAAGCATATTTGGAAGTAATGAGCTTTTCAAGAAAACCGTTCTTTATACGCCACGGTGCATCTTCTGCAAGGACGTCAAAACTCCAGAATATTACAGGACAATTTTTGGTGAATCTGTTTGCAAAATAGGTAGCTGTATGGTCAATGGCTATAATAATTTTCTTATCATAACTGAAGTTAAGTGTATGGAGTTTCCAGATCAATCGGAATTGCTTTGCCAAGTAGTCAAATACTTTATTTATAAGATGACATATAAAAACCAGTGAAAGGCTTTTATCCTCACTGGTTCCACTATTGTCAATCTGCATATTTGAATTATTCACAGTATTTATAGCGAAT
>CAJBRY010000622.1 GCA_903958085.1 uncultured Geobacteraceae bacterium | reverse complement strand
TCCGAAAGAGAGAAAGAACCGGTTCCCATCGCGACGCATACTAAAGCCAACAGCCCCAGAGACAATTCAAGAGAAATTAAAAAACGCCATATCCTCATAGCCTTATAAGATCCTCATGTTCCTCGTCGTGAGGATTGATATGAATCATTACATCACCGACCCCCGGATATTTATCGAAGATCAGTTTTTTTACATTCGTAGCTACATCATGAGACTGTTTTACTGTCATATTGGGATCCATCTCCAGTTTCAAGTCAACAATCATGTACTGCCCGGAGCGTCGGGCTCGCATTTCATGAACATGTTCTACGTTCTCAACACTTTCAGCCAGCAACTGGAGAGCATCAACAAAATCCGCAGGAGCGGTCCCATCCATAAGATCATGTGCAGCTTCGCGAAAAGTCTGGTATCCTATATGAAGGATAAAGAATGACGTAACTCCGGCCGCAAGCGGATCCATAATGCCCAAACCGAAGAATGCACCAATAACACCGATTAGAGTTGAAACCGAGGTGACAGCGTCTTTACGGTGATCCTTGGCGATTGCAAGCAGTGCCGGACTTTCGAGTTTTTTGCCGGTATTGGTAGAGAATCTATAGAGCCACTCTTTGATAGCAATTGTTGCGGCAGCCGCAACAACCGCTACCCAACCTGGTGATTTAAATTCTCCATGAATAATTGAGATGACCGAATCATACAATATCCAGGCGCCGGTGGTAGCAATAACCAGTGAAACCAGAAGTGCTGCAAGGCTTTCAGCTCGACCATGCCCATATGGGTGGTTGGCATCAAACGGCTGACGTCCAAGTTTTAATGCCACCATGGTTGCAAAAATTGCAACAAAATCGCAGGCACTCTCAATGCCATCGGCAAAAACAGCATCCGAATGCCCCCAGTAACCGGCAGCCAGTTTAAAAATCATCAAGAGAGCATTTACCCAAAAACCAATTTTTATTATTCTGTCAGCGCTGTCAAATCTTTCATTTCGCTGCATCAGACTCCACCTTTCGAATCGCTTTAATGCGCAATTGAAGTGTTGTACTGTTATTCCAGGTATTGCATTCCGGCATAAAAGCTATGTCAAGCAATCCATCTGTCGCACATTCTGCCTGCCTGAAAGCAATGGCACTAAATATCCGCCCTTCAGCAGATATTCGCAATTTCAAATGCCCATCACCAACAATGCGGCGATCCACAACTGAAACACCCCGCAACATCAAGGTCGGCTCCGGATTGCCAGCGCCGAATGGTTCTAACTTCTCTAATTCAGCGACCAATGAAAGATCCATCTGAGCCGCACTCACATTAGTATCAATATCAAGCAGCGGCATCAGTTCAGAATCACCAAGCATCTGGAAAGCAGCAGCTTCAAACGCTGCGGTAAAGTTTTCGATATTTTCGACTTTCAGACCAATTCCGGCGGCATAGCGATGCCCACCGAATCGTTCAAGTGTATCAGAGCAGGTTTTGAGTGCATCCAGAAGATGAAAACCTGGGATGCTACGGCCGGAACCTTTTGCGTTTCCATCTTCATCAATAGCCAGAAGAATAGTGGGACGATGATAGCGTTCTACCAGTCTCGACGCAACAATACCTATAACCCCTTGATGCCATTCTCGCGAAGCAAGCACTATACTTCTGCATGCTGGATAAATACCGCTGCAGTCTAGCATGGATATTGCCTGCTCAATTATTCTCTGTTCAACTGTTTGTCTTTCAGCATTTGCACTGCTGAGTTCTTCAGCAATAATGTTACATTTATCAGCATCGGAACTAAGCAGTAAATCAACCCCAGGCACAGCACTTTCCATTCTACCAGCGGCATTTAGACGAGGAGCCAGGCGGAAGCCTACCTGGCCGCATGTAACAGCACCATCGATACCGGCTGATTTTTTAAGTGCTACTATGCCGGGTCTGCCACTTTTTTCAATTCTTTGCAAACCCAAAACTGTGTATATGCGATTCTGACCAATTAGAGGAACAACATCTGCAATAGTCCCAAGCGCCACCAGATCAAGCCATTCTCGCAAGTCTGGTTCATCTCGCGTAGCAAACAACCCTTCCTTCCGCATCCGACAGCGGAGAGCAACCAGAAAATTAAATGCAACACCAACTCCTGCAAGCATTTTAAAAGGATATTGACAATCGGTTTGCAATGGGTTAACGACTGCGGCAGCTTCCGGGATGCTTTCACCAGGCGTGTGATGATCCAGAATTATCAAATCAGTACTATACTGCTTACAAAAAATTGCTTCCTTTACAGAAGTTATTCCGCAATCAACCGATATTATCACCTTTGCACCAGACTGAATAATGCGCTTAAGCGCCTCCTCGCTCAGTCCATATCCATCATCAAAACGGTTGGGTATGAAATAACTGCAATTCAATCCAATCCGGCGGAGAAAAGAAACAAGTAGCGCGGTACCGCTAATGCCGTCAACGTCATAATCGCCATAAACATAGACTGCTTCTGAATTTCTTAGTGCCAGAAAGATTCGTTCGACAGCTTCCGACATATCTTTTAGTAATAATGGGTCATGCATTGAGGAAAGAGTTGGATTGAGAAACTGTCTGCAAGCCTCAGGAGTTTCCAAACCCCTGCCAACAAGTATCCGCGCCGTAACCGAACTGACAGCCAAAGCAACAGAAAGCTGATCTGCTTTCTCATTTGAAACGGCTTTAGTTACCCATTGTTTTTGCATCTATGAGACCTTAAGTAAAAAAAATCCCCCGTCAAGCGGGGGATTTTTTATTTATTTCATTTGCGCCGGCATCGGCTTGCCAATCTGATCCATCATCCCTTTTATCTGACCCGCCGTTTGACTGTTCGAATCAAGCTTAAGATACTTTT
>CAJBRY010000621.1 GCA_903958085.1 uncultured Geobacteraceae bacterium | reverse complement strand
ATGAAACTCTTCTAAAGGCAGGTATTAGTAGAGCTAAAGGGCTGATTTCGGTTGTTACTTCCGATACGGAAAACGTTTATATAACCCTTACAGCTCGCGGTCTTAATCCGGATCTCTATATCATGTCCCGCTCCGGCGAGGAGGGGTCCGATATAAAGCTGAAACGTGCTGGCGCCAATAAAGTCGTATCTCCTTACACTATCGGTGGCAACCGCATGGCGCAGTCGATTTTACGCCCAAACGTAGTCGATTTTATTGAAATTGCCACTGGTCACGAACATCTGGAATTGCAGATGGAGGAAATAAATATTCCGGTTCATTCGGCATTTGCTGGAGAAACACTTGTAAGTTCCGGATTTCGCAAAGAAATTGGGGTAATTATAGTTGGTATAAAAAAAAGCCATGGGAAAATGGTCTTTAATCCGCATTCACAAACTAAAATTGAGGAACGAGATACCCTTATAGTACTTGGTGATCCAACATCTATTCATAAGCTTGAGGATTTGGTCGCCAGACCTGCTACTGATGAAAAAATCAAACAGCATAGGAAAGAACACCATGGTAAGTAAAATTCATGCCCACGTTCCATACGGTCGCCTGGCAGAACATTTGGAGTATGCAATTGCTACTAAGACCAATCCAGAGGTGTTTTTTCCGGCGGAAGCGCTAGATCATCTGATATTTGAGGAACTTTCGACCCTTGCGGGAGCTCTTCAAGATGCCGGACTTAGTACAACAATCCATGCTCCTTTTCTTGACCTGAACCCTGGCGCAATAGACATAAGCATTAGAGCCGCGAGTCGACACAGGATCCAGCAGGTCATGAAGGCTGCGGAGTTTCTTCGGCCTCGAGTAATTGTAGTTCATCCAGGATACGATGATCTACATTATGGCGATAACCGAATGGTATGGCTGAAAAACAGCATTGATTTCTGGAGAGAATTCGTTCCGCAAGCCCGAGAGCTCGGCACCATTTTAGCCGTTGAGAATATCTTTGAGAAAGAACCCTCAACTCTGAAGGCTCTGATTGATTCGGTTGATGACCCCTGTTTTAGGCACTGCTTTGATGTTGGTCACTGGAACCTTTTTACTTCCGTTACACTCGAGGATTGGTTTAGCGAACTGGGTGCTTACATTGTTGAGAGTCATATCCATGACAATCATGGCGAGAGTGATGAGCATCTGCCGGTTGGGGATGGTTCCATTGATTTCAAAGATTTTTTCCCTTTGCTGAATCAGTATGCGCCGGATGCTGTCTGGACGATTGAAGCACACAGCACTGAACATCTTCAGCGGGCGCTGAAAAATATTAAAAACTATATTTAGTGAGGCGAGGCAGGCAGATGCCCGAAACTGTACTTGTAATTGGAGGCTGCGGTTATATTGGCAGTCATGTCGTCCGTCAGTTGACAGAGTCGGGTCGAAAGGTAGTTGTCTATGATAACCTTTCCACCGGATTTAGAGATGCATTGACGTGTGGCGAGGTGTTTGTTGAGGGCGAACTGGCTGACCGAGAGGGGCTGGAAGAGCTCTTTCAGGGTTATAGCTTCAAGACGGTCTTGCATTTTGCCGCTGCCATTATTGCTCCAGAGTCGGTCTCTAAACCCCTCAAATATTATGGCAATAATACCCGTAACACGCTCGGGCTGCTTGAAATGTGTGTGAAATACGGTGTCAAGCAGTTTGTGTTTTCCAGTACGGCAGCGGTCTACGGTTTTCCGGCAGGTGGTGTGGCTTCTGAAGAGAGCCTGTTGGCACCTATAAACCCATACGGCACTTCCAAGCTTATGAGTGAATGGATGCTTCGTGATGTTGCTGCTGCTCATGGGATGCATTATGTCGTTTTGCGCTACTTCAATGTTGCCGGAGCTGACCCCCTTGCCCGCATGGGTCAGAGGACGCCAGAAGCTACACATCTGATAAAGGTGGCGTGCCAGGCGGCTCTAGGAATGAGAGAAAATGTCAGTATCTACGGCACCGATTATCCGACGCCAGACGGCACCGGAATTCGCGATTATATTCACATAGAAGACCTTGCTTCTGCCCATATTTCTGCATTGGAGTATCTTGAGTCCGGAGGAAAATCCACGGAGATGAATGTCGGTTACGGTCAGGGTAGCAGCGTTCGTCAAGTACTTGCAATTGTCGAGAAAGCAAGCGGAGTCGTTTTGAATGTTCTTGAGGCGGAACGTCGTCCGGGAGATCCTGCCTCGCTGGTTGCCAAGGCTGATAAAATCAGAGAATTGACTGGATGGCAACCTCGTTATGATAATCTTGAGAATATAGTCGCTGATGCCTGGCGTTGGGAATGCAAGCTTGCAGATTCTCGCTGAAAAGAGGCCAAAGTTCTGTGTTCGGTCGCATTAAACCTCACATCGTCCAGTTACTGATTCTCACTTTTGCTGTCTGGGCTGTCTATGCCGGTGCGCTGCAACATCATTTCCTGGACAACTGGGATGACCAGTTTTATGTTGTAGAAAATCCTGCTATTCGTTCTTTCACGCTAGAAAATTTCCGGACTGCTTTCAGCAAATATTATCTCGGAAACTATGCGCCCCTGCATATAATCTCATACATGGTTGACTATAGTCTGTGGGGAATGAAGCCATTCGGTTTTATCTTTTCCAATCTGCTCCTGCACACGTTAAACACCCTCTTATTTTATGTCTTGCTGGTTAGATTAAGCTTCACCCGAACCGCTGCCTGTCTGGCTGCTCTGCTTTTCGCGGGGCATCCGGTTCAGGTCGAATCGGTAGTCTGGGTTTCCCAGCGCAAAAACCTTTTAGCGATGTTTTTTCTGCTTGGAGCATTTCATCTGTACCTGTCGACTCAGGTTGTAGAAGGGAGTCGGAGGTTGTTGTTTTCTGCAGCATCACTCGTTGCATTCGTTGCTGCGTTGTTATCGAAGTCCGTGGCGGTAGTTTTCCCACTTATGCTGGTGGCCTACGATTATTGTTGCTTGCCTCCTTTGGCCTGGCGGAGAGGTTTGCGTAACAAACTACCATATCTTTCAGTCGCACTGCTGGTCGGTCTGATAGCTCTGGTGAGTCAGGATCTTAACAACAACGGCGGAAGGGTGCCATATCACGGGGGCAGTCCCCTGGTCACATTTTACACAATGCTGACGGTCTTCACGCGTTATTTGGAAACGCTGGTGTGGCCATGGCGTCTTTCTGCCGTCTACGGTCTGCCTCTGCGACTGTCTCCAGACTGGACGGTAGTACTGTCCGGGATCGCCCTGCTGCTCTCTGTTGCGATTGGGGTGGTTCTTTGCCGTCGGCGTAGTCCCCTGTCATTCTGGTATCTGCTTTTCTTTATCGGTTTGCTGCCGGTCTCGAATATAATACCGATTGTAACTTTGATGAACGATCGCTACCTATATTTTCCAATGTTGGGGGTATCTGCAGTCTTTGGACTTCTAGCCGATTCTTCGCTGCTCAGGTTCAAGATTACGCGGGTTCCATGGCACCTTCTTGCTGCATCCGTACTTATAGCAATAGCCTTGGTGTCAGCAAGGGAGCGTACAAAAGTATGGCATGACTCAATTGCTCTTTGGAGTGATACCGCCTCAAAAACTTTGGGCGGGAGCGGTTATGACATGGACGTTAAATTTGCCACACTCGCACTGGCGGACTCTTATGTGCATGAGGGAAATCGATGCTATGAAAGAGGAGATCGCGAAGGAGGTCGCAGAATGTATTTGGCCGCCTTATCAAAAGATCCGACAAATTACGCCGCACTGGGGCAGCTTGGGGGACAGTATGTTAGAGAGGGAAAGCCGCTTTTGGGAAGGTATTATCTGCTGCAATTGACGGAAACATTCAAAAGAAGCGCCGTCGGTTTTCAGGAACTTGGCTTAAGTTATGTTGCCACAGGGGAGTGGGGACCTGCTGTGGAGGCTTTTGAGCATGCAGTAGAATTGGAACCCCGCAATCCGGATTATCTAAGATATCTCAGTACTGCCCGCGAATATCTTGCGCTCCAAGCGCGACATTGAAGTCAGCAAATTAGTGCCGTTTGGGTGCCTTATGCCGTCGTTTAACACGAATTCAATGATTGTGAATTAGATCCTTTAAGCTGAAGTCAGCTATTTTTTCTACCCAGCTTTAAAAAATATGCTAATATCACCTTCTTTTTACGCTAGATACGGGAGGTAGTCATGCCGCAATTCTTTGAAGGCAAACTTGAGGCCAAAGGGCAGAAGTTTGGAATCGTAGTCAGTCGTTTCAACAGTTTTATCTGTGAACGTCTTCTTGAGGGCGCTATTGATGCACTGATCCGTCACGGTACTGATGACAAAAACATTCACGTTACCCGTGTCCCCGGGGCTTTTGAAATTCCCCTCTTCGCAAAAAAGATGGCGGACTCAGGAAAGTATGATGCCTTGATCTGCCTCGGAGCGGTTATAAGGGGGTCGACACCTCATTTTGACTATGTTGCCTCTGAGGTTTCTAAAGGGGTTGCCACTGTATCTCTGAATAGTGGAATCCCGATCGCTTTCGGCGTGCTGACTACCGATACTATCGAACAGGCTGTGGAGCGCGCAGGTACCAAAGCCGGCAATAAAGGGTTTGAGGCTGCAGTTACAGCAATTGAATCTGTCAGTTTACTAAAGGCATTAAAATAATGGGATTACGTCGCGAAGCGCGTGAACTTGCATTGCAGATATTGTTTGCACTTGACTCTAACTCAACTGCAGGGGTGCGAGAAACCTTGCTGACCTTTCGTGAAGAGCAGGGTTATGTGGCAGCGAAGGTGCGTGAGTTTGCTGAAGATCTTGTGCTGGGAGTGCAGGCAGAAAAAGAGACCATTGATGAAGCTATCAAGGCCAGATCAAAAAACTGGTCTCTGTCGCGCATGCCTCGTGTCGATTTAAACGTCATGCGGCTTGCGGCGTTCGAGCTTATGTTTCGCCCGGATATCCCAAAAAAAGTCAGCATAAACGAGGCAATAGAGATTGTCCGCCGTTACGGCGACAAGGAGTCGCCGGCCTTTGTCAACGGTATTCTCGACGAAATAGAAGCATGCAGTAAAACTGAACTGTCAAGCGAGGAATGATGAAAGATATTCAAGTTGGTCTTATAGGATTTGGTAATATTGGAGCAGGGGTTGTCAGACTGTTGCGCGATAATGCTGAAATTATTCGAAGCAAGGTTGGCGCTGGCATTGTTCTGAAGCGTATCGCAGATCTGGATATTACAACTGATCGTGGTGTATCTGTAGAGCGAGGAGTTTTGACAACCAGCGTTGATGATATTTTTAATGACTCAGAGATTTCAGTGGTGATTGAGTTGATCGGCGGATACGAACCGGCAAAAACTTTTGTACTCAAGGCCATAGAAAAAGGGAAACATATAGTTACTGCCAACAAGGCTTTGCTGGCGCTGCACGGCACAGACATTTTTGCAGCAGCGGTTCGCAAAGGTGTCGAAGTACAGTTTGAAGCATCTGTAGGAGGCGGCATTCCCGTCCTGACCGCAATCAAGAGTAACCTGGCCGCCAATAACATTAATAGTGTCTTCGGAATTATGAACGGCACCTGCAACTACATACTGACCCGCATGACTCAAGAGGGGGCAGACTTCTCTGATGTGCTGAAAACAGCGCAAGAGCTTGGTTATGCCGAACCGGACCCTACCTTCGATGTAGAAGGGGTAGATACTGCTCATAAACTTGCAGTTCTTGTCTCGCTCTGTTTTGGAACACGGATCGATTTCAAGGATATTCACACTGAAGGCATTTCCAATATCAGCGGTCTTGATGTCAAATATGCCGCCCAGTTCGGCTACCGTATTAAGCTGCTTGCAATTGGCAAACACGTGGAGGGTGAAATTGAAGCCCGGGTTCATCCGACCATGATTCCGCTTGATAGCCCAATTGCCGATATAAACGGAGTGTTCAATGCAATCCGGCTGACTGGCGATTTTGTCGGACCGGTGATGTTCTCAGGTCGCGGTGCCGGCCAGAATCCGACAGCCAGTGCTATAGTTGGTGACCTCGTCGGGCTTTCGCGCAACATGAAGGCCGGTGCAGGACGCCGAATGTCACCGCTAGGTTTTCTTGACGATGCAATAGTTACAATTCCGGTCAAGCCGATGGCTGAAATAACCAGCAAATATATGATTCGCTTCAGCGCCCTTGACAAGCCGGGCGTGCTGGGTGGTATTGCCGGTTCTTTGGGCAAGCATGGCATCAGCATCGAATCTATGGTGCAGACCGCTCATGAAGTCGAAGATTCATCACCGGTGCCTATTGTAATAATGACACACGAAGCCCGTGAAGGTTCCATACAGAAAGCAATTTCGGAGATTGATCAGCTCGACATAATTTGTGAAAAAACCAGCTTTATCCGTATTGAGGACAATCTGGAATAACAATTTCAAACCGGAGGAATTATGATCACCAAAATTCTTTTGCCTGAAGACCAGATCCCGCGTCAGTGGTACAATATTATCCCTGATATGCCGGGTCCTTTGGCGCCTGTTATCAGTCCACGCACAATGCAGCCTGTAACGCCTGACGAAATGCTGGCAATTTTTCCGATGGCACTCATCGAGCAGGAAATGTCATCGCAGCGCTGGATCGATATTCCTGATGAAGTTCGTGAAATATACCAGCTATGGCGTCCATCACCTCTATTTCGGGCACACCGTCTGGAAAAGGTGCTTGGGACTCCGGCTAAAATTTATTACAAATATGAGGGTGTTTCTCCCGCGGGATCACATAAGCCTAACTCTGCCATTCCACAGGCTTACTATAACAAGCAGGCTGGCATACGCCGTCTGGCGACAGAAACTGGTGCCGGGCAGTGGGGAAGTTCGCTTGCTCTTGCCTGTTCAATGTTCGGGCTGGAATGCACAATATATATGGTCAAGGTTTCCTGCTCCCAGAAGCCATACCGCAAAAGCATGATGCAGCTTTGGGGCGCTACGGTACATCCTTCTCCATCTGAATTTACAAACTCGGGGCGAACCATTTTAGCTCATGATCCAGACTGCCTCGGTTCGCTTGGTATCGCCATTTCTGAGGCCGTTGAGGATGCCGCGACCCATTCCGATACCAACTATGCTTTGGGAAGTGTGCTGAACCATGTTTGTCTGCATCAGACCATTATTGGTCAGGAAGCTCAGGCTCAGTTCAAAATAGCAGGTGACTATCCTGACGTTGTCATTGCCTGTTGCGGTGGAGGCTCCAATTTTGCCGGTCTGGCATTTCCGTTTATCCATGACCGGGCCAATGGTAAAAATGTCCGCTGTGTTGCCGTAGAACCGGCCTCCTGCCCGACGCTAACCAAAGGGGTCTATGCCTTTGATTATGGAGATACCGCTAAAATGGCGCCGATCTCCATGATGTACACTCTGGGGCATGATTTTATGCCACCAGGAATTCATGCTGGCGGCTTGCGCTATCACGGTGAGTCACCGCTTGTATCACAGCTGTATAACGCCGGCCAGATTGAGGCAAAGTCTTACAGACAAAACGCCTGTTTCGAAGGAGCTTTGCTGTTTGCGCGGAGCGAAGGAATTGTACCTGCACCGGAATCGTCTCACGCTGTAAGAGCCGCCATCGATGAGGCGGTATTAGCTAAAGAGGAAGGGAAGGAAAAGACCATTCTGTTTGGCCTCTCCGGTCACGGTCAGCTTGACATGGGTGCTTACGATTCTTATCTCTCCGGCAATCTGGAGGATTATGAATATCCGGATGCGATGGTAAAGGCAGCGCTGGAGCGGTTGCCGAAGATAAATTTTTAATTCATGGTGCGTGTTAAAATTTGCGGCATAACCAATCTTGATGATGCCATTATGGCAGTCGAAGCCGGAGCAGATGCTCTCGGCTTCGTCTTCTTTGAGGGCTCATCGCGTTACATCTCTCCCGAACAGGCATCTGTCATTATTCACGAACTGCCACCTTTCGTTAAGAGCGTCGGACTGTTTGTCAATGAGGAGTTGAAAGCTGTTAATATCATTGCAGATCAGTGTGGTTTGGATATTATTCAGCTACATGGAGATGAGTCACCCCTGTTTTGTAACTCTGTTAAGCGCAGGGTTGTAAAAGCATTTCGCGTTAAGGACGAGTCAAGTCTGAATAAAATTGCGGAGTATGAGGTTGCTGCCATCTTACTGGATGCCTGGTCTCCGATTGCACACGGTGGAACCGGTACAACATTTAACTGGGAAATAGCAGCAAAAGCAGCAGCGTCAAATTGCATCATTTTGGCAGGGGGTTTGACTCCGGAGAATGTTGAAGAAGCAATTAAAGTTGTTAAGCCTTATGCTGTTGATGTTTCGAGCGGGGTGGAAAGTTCGCCTGGAAAGAAGTCATCTGACAAGCTGAAAGATTTTATTATCAACTGTCACAGGATGTCCAAATGATATTTCACAAGGACAAGCATCATATTTTGTTTCCTGCAGTTCTTCTTTTGACAACTATTGTCTTGACGTACTCACGCTATACCATTCCAGGAATTGGTGCCGATGGGCAGGTCTATCTTCAGATTGCCAGAAATATTCACTATGGAATAGGGCTTGGCTGGCAGGCGTTATGGGTACCACCACTTCAGTCAAGCCTGATTGCTTTGGTTGGTTGGCTTCCATGGGTTCCAAATCTTCAGGTTGCTTCTGGAATTGTTTCACCATTGATGGGTCTTGTACTTCCTATTGCGGTATATGGGCTCGCCAATAGGATATTTAACAATCGAATAGCTCTTGCAGCAGGTCTTTTGACCGCTTTTTTTCCGCATCTGCGAATTATTCAGTTTAGTCCTGAGGCGGAAATTACTTATACAGTTTTTCTGGTTCTTTCTCTTTGGATGACTCTGTTGGCTTATCAGAATAATAAAATATTCTGGGCGGGCCTGTCCGGCATATCATGGGCGCTAGCTTATATGGGACGATCAGAGGGATTCCTGATTATGTTCCTTACTATAGGCGGCTGCGCTGTAACTAAAATTAAGACTGACTTAAGAGCTTTTGTCAGGATGACAGCGATATTGCTGGTAGGATTTCTTTTGGTTTCTGCTCCGTATCTTGGATTTTTGAAAAAACATTACGGAAAAATAACCATAAGTCCAAAAGCCACATATGTACTAATCTGGATGAAGTGGCGTGTTTACCATGACAATGACAAAGGCGAGATGGGCAACGATGAATTGTGGGGGTTGACTCCGGAAGGGAAACTT
>CAJBRY010000620.1 GCA_903958085.1 uncultured Geobacteraceae bacterium | reverse complement strand
GTTAGTTTGTATTTCGTCGATAGCAAGTCCAATCAAGTCTAACAAATTTCAATCAGTTTCAAGCTGTTAAGGGGCAATACAGGGACAGCTTATCAACTTGAAGAATCAAGTTTTTCTGTAACTGTATATTTTGATTCATACCATTCAGACTCTGAGACTACCGGGGAGATCTTTGTGGTGCAGACGAAATCGGAAACCAGCAGAATGAAGCGCAGAACGAAGAGCTAGCTCGGGAGCAGTTCCTGTTGTCCTGATTTGGCTCATCATTCGGCTTTTTTATGGGAATATCGGCTCCACCGTAGTTAGCAATTACGCTGTACCATGGCGACGAAGCCATTCGGATTCATCTAATCCAATACGTGTTATTTTTTGAACAAAATTTGCGGCTATTCTTCGAGCATGATCGTGTCTCAATTGAGCCACAAATGTAAAACTTAAGTCCTGTTGGGCCAATAATTTTCCTGTTATAAGCTCACTATTTTTTATCAAAATGCGATCTGTCCCGCCTGTGGGGTTAAAAGTAATAATCAGAAGTTTTGATATTTTTTCATCAACCTTCAGAAAAACATCTGCGTTATCATATGCTATCAAATTGAAATCTTTTCTTTTGTCGAGCCGTTTCGCAGCCGGTTTAACTTCGAGCGATATGAACAAAAAGTTACTATCCGCTTTCAACCTTACAGAGTCACATAACGGCTGAATGCACAGGTAATATTTATCGGCAGATTTTAGTATGGTTCCGACTGTTAAATGCAATGAATTGCAGTCAATCGCTATATCCGCCATTGCGAGTGAAGTTAACCTTGCAAAAGCAGCTTCATCGGCAAATGATTTTTTATCATCGTATCCATTTTTAAAATATTGTACTAAACTTTTAGCAGTAGTTTTTTCCCAATCATAAAACCCTTCAAGTTTTTTAGTTTTTCCTTCCATTTCAGACACTAATAATTTGACCCAGCTTAATATACCTTGCTTCAACCATTGTTTTCTTACTGCCATGTTAACTGGTTGTGAAAAATCTGTCTCACCATCAATCTTATCAATTTTAAAGGCAGAGTCGACTAGCTCAGTGGCTCTGGCTTCAAGCCATTTCTCTAATATTTCAATTTTTACATTATCACTGACTTTTGCATTTCCTCTAATTAGATCACCAAACGTTCCTGCGAGTAATTCTGTAGCAAAAATTTCTGCATCACTTGGTTCACCAATTAGACTCCTGTGCGATAGATAGGCAGCGTCATTATCTGATGAGAACCTTGCAAGTATTCGATGTGTATTGTCTCGAATTACTTTTATCGACGATAATGCAACAGATGGTAAAATACCTTCATGTCGTTTTGCAAACTTGGAGACAATCATATTTGGCAACTCACTGCAAGCGTCTGGAACTTTCTTGCTCACATAAAAAACATCGATATTACCATTGCAAAGTTCGGTTGCATTCACGGTACCTTCCGTTTCTGCAGTAAATATACAAACGAGAATATCTCGATCCGGATTGTCTGACTTGTACTTGGCAATAATAAGTTGTGCCGTGGTCCCAATCTCAACTGCACCTTCCGCCGCTTCCATCTGCCAATCAAGAACGATCACATCTGCCTTATTGGCAAGCCTACACACCTTAGCTACAAATGTGTCTTGCAGTTCTTTTGTCGAAATTGGCTCGGTATAAATCGGGCTGTATAAGATGTCATTTGCCGAGAATGCTTGAGATAATTCTTTGATCTTTAGAATATGAGAATCGTCTAGTTTTTTCACTGGAGCGTTAAACTCTTCTGGCTCCTGCAATTCCTCTGTATTAATAGCGGCATTTTCAAGTGGATTATCTTTCTGTTGATTGCCACCGATAGTAGTTTCGTCAGATGTGTTTATTGAAATCGGTTTGTCGTCAAATTGATCATCAACAAACAAAACAGTCCCAATGAAATCCTTAGCTAAAGCTTGCATATGAGTTGCAAATGCCGTCATTATAAGCTCCCGCTTGCTTTCGTATTTATGACAAAACATGCCCCGACATCCGGGATGGGAGCTTGAATTTCGATATTACAGTCAACCCCCTTTAACGCTTCTTTTACAATATAAAGTCCAAGCCCTGCGCCAGCCGGCTTTCGAGAAAATCCTGGTTCAAATATTCGTTCGGTGTCACGAACTGGAACTCCTGGGCCGCTGTCTTTGATATAAATTTTGCCGTCGCGGTAATCCAAAGAAATTGTTCTTGGAAGGGGCTGATCTTTAAGCCAAAAGATTGCGTTATCAACAAGGTTTACAAACACAGGGTAATAAACGGAGCGAAAAGATAACTGCTTCATTGATTTAAAAGGCAGACTTGGTTTCAGTTCTATTTCGTGACGCTCCAGACGATTTTTAAAGAGATCAGAAATAAAGCTAAGAATTTCATGACCGTAAATATCTTCTTTGGAACGCCTCATTCGGCGTTGCAGTGGAGCAAACAAGTTAAGATAACCGTCAAGATGTTCAAAGCTGGTGCGTAAATTCCCGTAGATTGGTTGTAGTTTGGTGTTCAGATCAGCCCATGACTTGAGTACGTTGATATTGTCTCGGATTTATATAACTTGGCTGTTAAACTCATGCTGAATGACACTTACAGCCTGCCCCATCTGCATAAGTTCAATATCTTTTGTTTTTTCCTCTCGTAAAGCTAAATACTCAGCCTCAAGTGCGGCAACCTCTTCGGTAAGGGATGACTCTTCATCTGAGTTCAGGCTAAACCCTTGCAACTGTTCACGGATACGTACGAGAGAATCTTTGGTTGTTGCTGCAATTTTGTTAATCCGGTCTTCCAGTTCAAGCTTTGTTTTGATCAGTTCGGATTCATCAAGAGTTGTGAAGTCAGTGCGGCTAAATTGAGACATCACTTCACGTGTTGTTTTTTGGACATCTGCAAGTGAGTCTTTAACCACTCTTGATACTTTTTTCTGGAAATCAACAACCGTCTTACGGACAGCCCGCCCCTCGGCTGTTGATTCTTGCTCCTTTTTGCGAATCAAGTCGCTCAAACTGGCTTCAAAACGTTGCCGTTGATCGATAAAGATCTCACACGCTTTTTGTGCATCTTTGGCGACTTGCTCAAGTTTTAGGCGGGTTGGCTGGAATATTTCTCCGTCCATCTCGGTAAATAATTTCTTATGTTTCAGCCAGTCCTCTTCAATACTTTTTTTGAATGCAGCATCCTTTGGGCGTCTAATTTCATAGGAAGAACGCCATGTATCAAACTCTGAGTTTGCAATACGTTCAGCCTCTATAAATGTTACGACCATATTGTTTGATTCAGCACAGCTAAAAACTTGGCGATAATTTTCAGCAAGTTTGGTTAATAATTGATTAGCTTCTTTCTGAGGTTCGCCAGTATTCAAACGAACAAAAAACTTGTGCAAATCTTTACAAAATTGCTCTTTTGAACCCTTCAGCCGCTTTTCACGTTGTTTTAAAGTTTGATAACGTTTTTCGTTTGCTCTTGCGTAATCGTTCCATTCAGTATTGATGGAATTTGCTCTAAAAAAATCTGCTGTTAGTTGCAGAAAGAAGTTCACTAGAATTTCTCTTAGCTGCCTATACGCCTTATTTTCACGAAAACCTTCACGCCCGGCTTTTTCCCTGAGGTTACAATTGGCTTGCTGCTTAATATCCACGTATCCAAACAAGTTACGATGAGAGAAATAATAGTAACCGGCACTTTTAGTCCGCCGATATTCTATTCCAAGCCAATCGTAATCAGAAGAGCCATAAGGAAGAATTCTAATACCATCTTTGTATATGTAAACCCCTCCTAAACGTTGTGCTTTCAGCTTAATAACGCCATGACTTTCAAGCGGAATATTTGTTGTATCTTCTTCGGGTTGAATTATCGCTAAACTTATTTTGAATGGACCGCATTCGGTAGGCTGGCCGGTTTTATTTAGCCACGAGATGGTGTGTTCTTCGTATTCTTTCTTTCCGAAGATGTTGACCTTGCCTTTAAATCGACCATATTCATCAAATTCACCTTCAATATGATGATCCGCCAACATAAATTCATCAGGTGTAAAGAAATTTTCTTTTTGAATTAAGTCGCGCACACTGCCATCATTTGCATGGTCAAAAAAGGATGCTT
>CAJBRY010000619.1 GCA_903958085.1 uncultured Geobacteraceae bacterium | reverse complement strand
GCTTTACCAGTAGCTGAAATAGTGGCAAAAATTACACCATTTTTGCCAACACTATAGGTTTGTCAATATTCAGGTTTATCAAAAGTGTAAACTACTTTTCGACCCATATGAAGGATGCCAAATATTTTTATTGATTTAGCATAATTGAAAACCTGCCGAACAACAGCAAATGTGTATTGAATACTTCTGACTGCCCTACCAGCCTTCAGCATGTTGCGCTTTATTCGCTCAATATCAAAGGTGGTAATCTCTTGAATCCGCTTAGACCCGACAACAGGTGCAACCCATAGACGGATTAAAGTCATTTCATCCTTTAGGCTTTTTTTATGGCTGTTCGATTCACAGTATTTATTTAACACAATATTGAAAATCGTTTCATGCTCAACCCGTATGCGGTCTGATTCAGCTTGTTCAGCAACTATTTTTTCATCAGCTATTCTTTTGCGTTCTGTGTCCTCTGCCAGCTTTACGGCAGCAGCCGCTTTTCTCTTATCGTACAGTGTTGTTACGCCCTCACCTGTTCGTGCATTACGCTTCAACTCAGCCAATGTATCCGCCGATTTTGTAAGAGTCCAACCTTCAGACGCCCATCCGAGGCCCTCTTCTTTTTCTTTACCATCAACCCGGTAGCGGATCGAAAAATATCGGTCAAACTGTAGCCCGTGTTTACGATTATCATGTTCCCGGTATCTCACGCCCTGCACTTTGGTTTTTATTCGTGTTTGCGCCATATTACCCCCTAAAAGTTATCCCGTATTTATCCCGTGTTTTTTTCTGATATAGGGTTATTGTTTGGGATACTTTATGAAAGAGAATATAGGCAACAAACTGAAAAGTCAAGGGATTTAAGAATATAAGGAAAGTTAAGGAAGGCAAAAAAACTGATTCGTAATCAGCAGGTCAGCGGTTCAAGTCCGCTCGCCGGCTCCAAGTAATTCAAGGGGTTAATGGGTTAAATCTGTAAATCCTTTTTTCATCAGTTGGCCAGAAAAGCCGTTTTGTACAACCCCTGTACAACTTTTTTTAATGACGGTAGCTTTTTTCATATCGCCGGTATCTTTATCAGCGTAAACTTTTTCCGTCAACCTTCAAGCCTGTCGGTTTGAATTATTCATTCAGAAATCAAAAGTGTATATTTTTTATTCACATGGTTCAAGATTATGAATTACAGATGAAATCCGTTCGGCTTCTTGCTTTTCAAAAGTGAAAAGTTTTTACCCTCCTGATGATCTGATTGAAAACACCCTGGGGGATCATATGTGCGGTGTTTGTCTGTGCCGGATAGTTCGGATAACTGGGAATTGATTCCCAATTCTTCACGCCCCATGTTAATCATTCTTCTAATACCTTCTGGTTTTCTTTTCGTTTCTTCCGCCAACTGCCTGGATGCTGCTGAAGCATAAGGGCGGTGTTTGTCTGTGCCGGATAAACTGGACAGTTGTCCAGTTCCATCACCCCTTTGGATATGCTTTCTTATCGCTTCCGCATTTCTTCCCGTCTCATCTGCCAACTGCAGGGCTGTCCTGCCATACGCAGGAAGAGATAGCGGAACGTGAGAATGTATCGGTTCAACCAGTTAAAGATGTTATTTCGGATTTTTCGGATAATTTGCCAGAAAATCTAAAACCTATCGCATGAATATCATCAAGAATTTGGATATCAGGAATATATTTCGTGGATTGGTGAATTGGGATTGTCTGACAGAATGGGTAAGAACTTCCTGAATGTCCATGAAAATTTGTCACTGGTTCAGTAGAATGGGATATCATGCGGCTGCCGCTGCCTGGATCATGAAGATATTCTCCCAAGAGAGTTTTTCTTTGATAATTCCCATTGCGACCGCAGGTACTTTTTTTGTAGTGAAATGAGG
>CAJBRY010000618.1 GCA_903958085.1 uncultured Geobacteraceae bacterium | reverse complement strand
TCTTACCTTTGTCAATGCTTCTTGCAATTCCAGGTTTTTTCGAGCCAGAATGTCTTTCTGGGATTTCAGTTCAAGATGAGTGCTGATTCGATGCTTCAGAATGCTGACTTTGAATGGTTTGGTTATGAAATCAACAGCTCCTGCTTTAAAGCCACAAACTTCATCTGCTTCCTCAGTCAGAGCTGTTATGAAAATGACCGGGATATCTCTAAAAGAGTCATTTTGCTTTAAAATACGACAGACTTCAAAACCGTTCATCTCCGGCATCATAATATCCAGCAGAATAAGGTCTGGTGTAGCAGAAGCCACCAGATTCAGAGCTTCCCTGCCATTACTGGCACAGATAGTTTCGTATGTGTCGCGCAGCATCTTCTCAAGAATAGTAAGATTCTCAAGTGTATCATCCACAAGCAGAATTTTTCTTTTTTCCAACTTAACACCCCTTTATTACGCTGCAATGCATGAAGATATCTGCAGGCGTAATATTCCAAAAGCCCCGCTGATATCTGATGTTATTTATTCTGTTTATCATAAGTTTTTCGTATTTCAACCTTTTTATCGTAAAATTTTCAATGAAGAGCAATTTATGTAACTCCTTAAAGTATCTCTGAATCTGAAAACTGAACAAGTAGAAATAATACCCCTTGTGCAATCCAGCAAAGAGCAATTGACTGTAACGACTTTTTTCATGTAGGTTCAGGCAATGAAATTTTCTGGAGGCGACACAAATGGAAACAGTTGCAAAAGTAAGTGAAGTGCCGGATTTCGGCAAAAAGGTTATCTCCGTCTCAGGCAGGGAAATATTACTTGTCAAAGTCAAAGGGGAAATCTTCGCCGTCGAAAACGAGTGCCCACACCAGGGTAGTCCAATGAGCGCTGCTGTTGTAAAAGACGGCTACATCGCCTGTCCTCGTCACGGTTTCCGTTTCAAGCTTGCCGATGGAAGATGTGCGGAACATCCTGAATTCGTTTTGGAGACGTTTCCGGTGCAATTGAACGAAGATGATATACTGATAGAAATTGGCTGATTTGTGGATCATGTCCTGATAGCACTTTTTATTGCGAGTTCCGGGTTGCTGTCACTGGTAGCAGCTGGCCACGCGCTACTTTTCAAGCGGGATTCGCGTTCTGCACTTGTATGGACCAGCCTAAACATGACTGTGCCGATCGTAGGACCTTTTCTGTATTGGTGCCTGGGTATTAACCGCATTTCGCGGCGTGCCAGAAGCTGGCATGAAAGTGGCCGGCGTATAAGCGGTACGTCCATCTACCCGATAAATGATGACAATCAAACCTGCGTACTTCTGCCTGTAGCTGCCTTTCATCTCAATGACCTTCGCACCCTGGCTGATCACATTGTCACGACCCCGCTGCGCGGCGGAAATCAAATTGAGCTCCTTGAGAACGGTGGTAACGCTTATCCCTCGATGCTGGCTGCAATCAGTCGTGCGACGGAAAGCATCAACCTGACCAGCTATATATTTGACGTACAAGGTGTCGGAACTGACTTTGTCTCTCGGCTTATTGAAGCTGCAGAGCGTGGCGTAGCGGTACGGGTAATTATTGATGCTCTTGGCGAAAAATACAGCAAAATTTCTCCAGCAAAAGCCTTCCGAGGTTCAAAAGTCCGCTTCGAACGTTATTTGCCGCTTAGGCACGGTGCCTATATCAATCTTCGTAATCATAGGAAACTGTTGATTATTGATGGTCGGGAGGCTTTCACCGGAGGTATGAATATAAACGGGGACCTATCATCTGCACCAGACAAAGCGGTTACGGAACTGCTTGATATCCATTTTTCTGTAAGTGGACCTGTTGTTGCAGACCTACAGCGTTCTTTCCTTGAGGACTGGTTTTTTGTCACCGGCGAACGTCTGGATGATCCGCTCTTTTTTCCGCAACTCGATTCTCCCGGAAGTGCAGTTATTCGCTGTATCAGTGATGGACCGGACAAAGAGTTCCGCAAACTGGAACAGATTATAATTGGTGCGCTCTCCTGTGCTAATCACTCAATCCGTATTATGACGCCATACTTTATTCCCGATCGTCCCATGATTTCAGCATTGATAACAACGGCGCTGCGCGGCATAGATGTCCGTATTGTACTGCCTGGCTGCAACAACCTGCCGTTTGTGCAGTGGGCAAGTCAGTCACTGCTTTGGGAACTGGTGGCAAATGGTATAAAGGTTTACTATCAGCCGCCACCCTTTGTGCACACTAAACTGTTGCTGGTGGATGACATATGGACGTTGGTAGGTTCCGCAAATATTGATACTCGAAGTCTGCGGCTTAACTTCGAACTTAATCTCAGCGTCTTTCATGCCGGGTTTGCCGCTGATGTCAGAACACATTTTGACAGGGTTATCAGCCCTGAGACGGAAGTGACATCACAGATGTTGGAAAACAGGCCCTTGCCGGTAAAGCTACGGGACAGTTTCTGCCATCTTTTTGCGCCGTATCTCTGATCCATCTTCCTATCACTTTTCCCTCTACAGGAAACAGTTTATGATCAAACCTTTCAATGCAATAGCCCTGTCACTCTTAATTTTATCGGGTTTTACGGGACTATGCTACGAGATCTGCTGGATCAGGTCGGCCAGCCAGATATTCGGCTCAACAACATTTGCGGTGAGTTCTGTAGTTGCTTTATTTTTTTGCGGAATAGCGCTGGGGTCGCGCTATTTTGGGAATAGTTCAAAACTGTATTCCGAACCATTAAAGATATATGCACTACTTGAAATAGGCATAGGTATTTTTGCTGCTATAAGCCCGCAGTTGCTATCACTATTTGAAATCCCATATCACTGGTTTTATTCATCATATTTTCAAAACAGCATCGTTATTTCTATAATTAGACTGTTGCTGATGGCCATATTAATTATCCCGCCAACATTTCTTATGGGTGGCACGCTACCTCTTTTTACTCAATTCCATGAAGCATCAGGCCAGGCAAAATCTGACAGAGCAGCTTTCCTCTACTCTCTTAATACAGTTGGCGCCGCTTTGGGCTGCATGGCATGCGGATTCATTCTGCTGCCTCTACTAGGTATCAATAATACACTTCTTTTGATCGGACTGACAGCGCAAGCCGGTGGTCTGTTTATCTTATACATCCTGAAAAAGTCACCCTATACTCCTCAGAAAGCCAAGCCAGCTAATATTCAGAATAATACAGAACTGATTCATTTTACAGATTCCACGGACAGGGGGCTTTTGTATACAATCATATTCGGAACCGGCTTTTGCGCTCTTTCATTTGAAATAATCTGGACCAGATTCCTGGCATTGATAACTCATAATACCGTGTACACCTACACAATAAGCCTTGCAGTAGCGTTAATCGGCATTGCAGTTGGCAGTTGTGCTGCACAATTCAGAAAGCAAAGTGGCAACCTGGTATTCACGCTTGGTTTCATTCAGATTCTGACCGCTCTTTTTGTCCTTGTCTCGTTATTGCTGCCAACTTTCGTATGGGATTTGACTGCGTCAAGCAAGTCAACAATCAGGCTTGTACTTTTATGTACTGCTCTCATGCTCATTCCCTCACTGCTTTCCGGTATCTCGCTTCCATTATCTTTTGAATGCATCAGACGCTCCGGCATGAATACCGGATGTCGCATCGGCAGAGCAATTTCTACCAATACGGTAGGATGTGTTGCCGGTTCAATGACAACCGGTTTCATATTTTTGCCATGCTTTGGGTTGCATTTTACGCTCATAGCAACTACCTGGATCTGCCTTATGACAGGATTATTCCTTATAATGTTTCTAGATCATCGAAAATCATTTTTCATAAAAATTCTTACAGTTTCGTTGAGTTTAACCATTTGGGCATATATTGGCTATTCAGCAGATGTGCGCTTACCGCAGGCCTATCTCGCAAAAGGCAAAAGCCTTGTAGATTTTGTTGAAGGTAAAAACAGCTTTATTTCTGTTGTTAAACGGGACGGCGATATTGTACTTGAGATGGACCGTATGTGGCAGGGGCAAAAGAGTAAAGGTCATCAGATCATGGCGGCACATCTGCCAATGCTGCTTCATCCCGATGCAAAAGATATTCTGGTAGTTGGTATTGGCGCAGGACAGGCTCCGGGCAGATTTTTATTTTATGACATTGACAGACTTGATTGCATCGATCTCGAAAGCAGCATTCCAGATGTATTAAAGAAACATTTTTCAGCTGAATGGCTAAAGGATTCAAGAACCCATGTTATTGCCGGGGATGGCAATAATTATCTGAGGAGTATCGACAAAAAATATGACCTTATATCAATTGAGGTAGGCCAAATATTTAGACCCCAGATTTCCAGCTTTTATAATGTTGAGTTTTACAAAAATGCCCGGAAAAGAATAAACAGGGATGGCATAATTTCCCAGTTTCTGCCGGTCGGTTTCTTTAGCGAAAAAGACCTTTTTGCAGTAATAAAGACCTTTACTACAGTCTTTCCAAACAGTACACTTTGGTACAATCGATATTCTGAATTGATCCTCATAGGCTCAGTAGGCCAGAAACAGGCTATACGGCAACCCGGAGTTAATCTGTTACGAAAGAATAGTCGTGTAATATCGGATCTATTTTGGGGTTATCCCGGCTCAGAAGAACATTTTCTGAATAAACCGGAAGTGCTTGCAGGAAGTTTTTTGATGGGCACTGAGGCGTTAAAAAGAATATCATCTGATGCTTCGATATTGAGCGATGACAGGCCAATACTCGAATACAGTACTGCAAATACAGTTTTCTCCCCAAAGCGCTTCAAGAAACTTTTTGAAGAGCAACACGAGAATCCTCGGCAGATAATCGGCTTTACAAATCCAGATTTAATTTTGAAAAAAGTAACAAATATTCAGCATCAAAACATTTCAAATGGTTTTAATTGAGACTTTACTGTCTTACAGAAAGCATTGGAATTTTGACTATACAGGTTTGTTGAGTATTTTAAGAACGTCTCCTTGGTTCTCCCGTAGGTTCATTCCCTATACTGGAAGCTGCGGATAGGGGATTGGCGGGTGGTGTACACGATTCGCGGCAGCGAGGTTATTATCTTTGCGATTAAGCACCGCAGCCGGATGTATGATGAAGTCAGCGACCGTTTGTAACATTAGATTCCATTCCGTATGCCGTAACCAAATATAACCATGCTAAAAAGTCAAGACTGTTGGGCTAAACATATCAATCCAATGTTTTCCTATAGCGCTTTACGCCGATAGCAAGGACAATTAGGGCAAAGAGTGTAATCTGCCACAACTGCAGCAACACTTCTCCAGCGCCATTTCCTTTCAGCATGATTCCTCTCACAATTCTTAGAAAATGAGTCAGTGGCAGTACTTCACCGATGATCTGCGCCCATTCCGGCATACCGCGAAATGGGAACATGAAGCCTGAAAGCAATAGTGACGGGAGAAAGAAAAAGAAGGTCATTTGTACTGCCTGGAGCTGGTTCTTAGCAAGCGTGGAAAATGTAATACCCATCGCAAGGTTGGCGGCTATAAACACCGATGTAGTGAGCAGAAGCAGCAGGATACTCCCTGCCATCGGCACATGAAACAGAAAACGGGCCGCAACCAGAATCAATCCTGCCTGAATGTAACCGACAAAAATGTAAGGTATTATCTTGCCTAACAGCACCTCCAACGGTCTGGTCGGCATTGAAAGCAGATTTTCCATTGTCCCCCGCTCCCTTTCACGGGTTATGGCGAGGCCGGTTATCATTACCATGGTCATGGTCAACACTACGCCCATCAATCCTGGAACTATATTGTACTGGGAAACACCTTCAGGATTGTATCTGGCATGTACTCGCAGAGCAACCGGGCCGTCGCTCCCGGCAAGATAGGTGAGCGGCCCCTTCAAATCGTTGACCAGTGCAGCAGCAATGAGAGTACGCAAAGAGGCAATAGCATTTCCGGTAGCTGACGGGTCAGTTGCATCGGCTTCCACAAGAACGGTCGGTTTCTCTCCTCGAAGCAGATTGCGGCTGAAATTCTCCGGTATGTTTATAACGAACTGTACCTCTCCTCTTGCAAGCGCAGCTTCACCCTCTGCCTCGGTTTGAATCTGACGAACGAAACGGAAGTAATCGCTGTTTTTCAGCGCAGACAACAGGGTACGGCTGTACTGGCCGCTGTCTGCCATAAGGACGGCAGTGGGAAGATGCTTCGGGTCACCGTTTATGGCATATCCAAACAGCATCAATTGAACCACTGGAATTCCGACTATCATGCCGAAGGTGAGGCGATCCCGACGCATCTGAATAAACTCTTTAATGATGATTGCCCAGAAACGGGCAATAGAGAGTGAAGGTCGCTTCTTCATTGTTAGAAATTATCCTTGGAATTGCCCATAAGATGTATGAAAACATCTTCCAGCCCTGAGCCGATCTGCTGCCATTTGTACGGTTCCAGGCGCAGTGGTGTTATAGCCTTTTCAAGAGCAGCGGCATCTGTGCCGCTAACGTGCAGACGTGAACCGAACGCCACCGCCTGCTGCACTCCTTCGATGCCGCGCAGTCTCCTGGCAAGCTCATTCAACTCTGGCCCTGTAACGCTCCATGTCGTTAAGCGACCATGAGCAATAACTTCAGACACTGTTCCGTGAGTAAGGAGATTGCCGTAAGAGAGGTAGGCAAGTCGGTCGCAGCGTTCCGCTTCATCCATGTAGTGCGTGGTAATTAGAAAGGTCAGACCCTGCCCGGCAAGTTCATGAATCTGCTCCCAAAAATCGCGACGCGCTTTCGGATCTACTCCGGCAGTAGGTTCGTCAAGCAGCAGCAGTTGCGGGTTGTGGATCAGGCAGGCGGCAAGTGCAAGTCGCTGTTTCCAGCCACCGGACAGTTCACCAGCCAACTGTTTCTGCCGCCCTGAGAGTCCCAGTCGTTCTATGCTCTCTTTTACCAGATCACGACGATTTGAAACGCCGTACATCCTTGCAACAAAATCGAGATTCTCTGCAATGCTCAAATCCTCATAAAAACTGAAACGCTGGGTCATATAGCCGACCTGGCGTTTTATCAGGTCACTCTCCCTGATTACATCAAACCCGAGACAGCTCCCTTCACCGGCATCAGCAGCCAGTAATCCGCAGAGCATACGTATAAAAGTAGTTTTGCCGCTGCCGTTCGGCCCGAGGAAGCCATAAACCTCCCCCCTGCGTACCTGCAAGCCGATAGCGTTGACGACAGTACGGTCACCAAAACTTTTGGTCATCCCACGAACATCAATGACCAGGTTGTCGGTCATTTCAGAGAACCGAGGCGAACTGTAACCGGCTGTCCGGGATGGAGCTGAGCAGCCTCAGCTGGCTCAAAACCTATCTCAACCAGATAAACCAGCTTCTGACTGTTTTCCCTGCTGTATATAACCGGCGGGGTATACTCCGCCTGAGGAGAAATGAAGCGGATTGTGCCGACCAATGGAGCGGGAGCGCCATCAACCGCCACCTGCACAACTTCTCCCTGATGAATACCTGACAATTTGAATTGAGGCACAAAAATCCGCACCTTGACATTACCCGGCGGCAGAAGCACCACTGCCGGACGTCCCGCAGCAACCCACTCACCTATACGATAAAGCGTATCAAACACAACCCCCGATGTCGGCGCAGTTTGACGTTTTTGGAGAAGGTCCCACTCATTTCTGGCCAAAACCGCCTCCATGGCTTTTGCGCTTGATTCGGCCGCCGCAATCTGATCACTGCGTGCTCCGAGAGTGGCAGTACCGAGGTCCGCTTCCAATTGAGCAACACGCTGACGGTCCTGATCCCGCAAAGACCTGAGTCTCTCTACTTCTTGAGAGGAAACCACTTTTTCCAAAAGTAGCTTTTCCAGCCGCTTCAACTCCTGTTCAGAAAACTGCAGGGCAGCACGGGCGAGGTTCAGTTGTGCGGTTGTCGAGCCAATTTCTGTCGGTCGCTTCCCTTTGCGAACATCAGCCAACTGTGACCGAAGTTGAGCCAGTCGCTGACCAGTCTCATCACGGAGCCCTTTCTCCTGAACATTGTCGAGCTCAAAAAGAGGTTCTCCGGCAGCAACCTGCTTTCCTTTCTGGACATACATTGCCTGCAATCGCCCTGCGGAAGGAGCGGCAACATAAACAAATTCCCCCTCAACATACCCCTGCAGCTCGTTCTGGAGAGGCTTGTCCTTGTTGCATCCACTTGTAAGGCACATCAGAAACATCGCAAAAAAAATCGCCAACAAAATCAGTGAATTATTGATAGTTGCAGAAGTTTTCATCAGAGAAGATTCCATTTATTGCCCCGGAATTTGACAGTATGACACAAGAGTGAACCGCCGGTTCGCACAAACTGAGCCAGACTATATGTAGCACTACACTAACTAAACTAACTTGACGTAAGTCAATTTTATCAGCTTTACTCAATAGAGCAAGTAAGGCGGAGTAAAATTCCCGACTACTTGCCGCCAATCAATATTGTGTGTTACAACATCTTTCATGCTCCAGCTAATCAATTTATCCAAAGACTTCGCCGGCACACCGCTCTTCACAGATATTTCCTGGCATCTGAAAAAAGGTGAACGGGTAGCATTGGTAGGCGAAAACGGCGCTGGCAAATCAACTTTGATGAAAATCATAGCTGGTTTGACTGAACCATCTTCGGGCGAAATCCAGTTTTCGCGCGGTGCAAAAGCTTCATATCTGCCGCAAGACGGTATTGTCACAACTGGTCAGTCGCTGTTTCATGAAGCCCGCGCCGCTCTGTCAGAACTTCTCGAAATGGAGGAAGAACTGCACAGGATCGGACAGGATCTGGAGCAACTACCTCACGATTCACCTGAACATGACCAAATTCTGACACGTTATGGGGATCTGCAGGAACAGTTCCGCCACAGCGGCGGCTATACGATGGAAGCGGAAATAGGCACCGTACTTAAAGGGCTTGGTTTCGCGCAATCAGACTGGCACCGGGATTGCGGAGAATTCTCCGGCGGCTGGCAGATGCGCATCGCCCTTGCCAGACTACTGCTGCAGAAACCAGATGTACTGCTGCTTGATGAACCGACCAACCATCTGGATATCGAAGCTCGCAACTGGCTTGAGGAATATCTCTGCTCATATCCTGGTTCTGTCATCCTGGTTTCCCACGACCGTTTCTTTATGGACAGCGTCTGCAGCCGCATAGCCGAGGTATGGAACCACACTATTGCGGATTATCACTGCCGATATTCAACCTATCTTAATCAGCGTGAAGAGCGTGTCACAGCGCTGCGGAACGCCAAACGTATTCAGGATGAAGAGATTGAAAAGACTGAGGATTTTATCCGACGTTTTCGCTACCAGGCCAACAAGGCGTCACAGGTTCAGTCAAGGATCAAACAGCTTGAAAAAGTTGAGCGGATAATACTCCCGCCGGAGCGAAGAAAGATTCGTTTCCAGTTTCCTGACGCTCCCAAAAGCGGTAAAAATGTTATGGAACTGAAAGGATTGACCCGCTCGTTCGGCGATCATCTGGTTCTGGACAGAATCAATTTGACCATCGAAAAGGGTGAGCGGGTCGCGCTGGTGGGGCATAATGGAGCCGGAAAATCAACCTTGATGGCGGTGCTTGCAGGAGGTGATTTTCAGGGAGGAGAGCGCATACCAGGGCACAATGTGAGCATGGATTATTTTGCCCAGGATCAGGCCAACGTTCTTGATCAGAGCCGTACGGCTTATGACGAACTTTATGCTGACTCCCCATACGACATGGTGCCGAAACTGAGAGACATACTCGGCGCGTTTCTATTTTCCGGTGATGATATTCACAAACTTGTCAGTGTACTCTCCGGTGGTGAACGCAACCGCCTGGCTCTTGCCAAAATGTTGCTGCGCCCATCCAACCTGCTGCTGATGGACGAACCTACCAACCATCTTGATCTCTACAGCAAAGAAGTCTTGCTGGACGCGCTAAAATGTTTCGACGGCACGGTTGTATTCGTCTCACATGACCGCTATTTTGTAAACGCCCTGGCAAGCAGGATCGTTGAGGTTGACAGCGGCAACGTGGAAAACTATTTCGGAGATTATGAGTATTATCTGGCAAAAAAAGGAGATTCTTTCGTAGGATCAAGCTTCAAACCTGCCCATACCTCCAACTCTGAAGTCAAAACATCTGTAACTACAGTCACCGTAACCTCACCTGCACCGTTGCCCCCACTGAATAAAGACCTGCGACTGAAGGATCGTGAAGAGGAAAAACGGCGCAAGCGAGAGGATCAGGCGAAGCAGAAGCGGATGAGTGAAATTGAGGAACAAATAGCAGCAACCGAAAAAGAACTGGCGCTGCTGGAAAAGGATATGAATGAGCCAGGTTTTTTTGATGATCCGGAGCGAGGTTTGAAGGGTGGCGAATACCACGCAGAGCTGAACGGACTACTGGAAAAACTTTATGGTGAGTGGGAGACTTTGTCGGTTTGAGTCATCGTGACACCTGAACAGGCCATAACCATTTTTCATGTCATCTATTGTCATAAACACTTTTATTGACAAATATAAAGATCAATCAACTGCAAGAGGAACCAAATGGAAATAGTCACCCTCATCATCGGCCTGACTGTAGGAATACTTGCTACCCGCTTACTGCTGAATAAACGCTTTACTGACGCCGGAACAATTGCACGCAATCAAGGTCAGCTTGAACTCGCACTACTGAATGAACGCCTCAATTCAGCAACTGGAGAAACAAAGCGCTTAACTGCCGAATTGACAGAGTCGGAAAGGCAATTAAGGGATATGAGGCAGCAGCAGGAAACCATAAAAGGCGAAATAGCCCAACTCTCGGAACGATCGAAACGTATCCCTTTGCTGGAACAGGAATTAAAAGTTGCTTCTACAAGCATTGAACAACAAAACCATCAAATATCAGCCCTTCGGCAGAAAATGGGCTCTGCTGAATCTAAAGCCTCAAGTCAGATTCAGGAAATTTCCCGTCTTTCTGAAGAATTACAACTGCTTTCCATAAAGCGTGACCAGCTTTTGCTTGATTTGCAAAACCAGACAAACCTGTTGACTGAAACTTCCACAATGCTGGATGCAGAGCGCAGGCAGAATGAAGAAAAACTGACTCTGCTCAATGATGCGAGGGAGCAACTTTCCAATCAGTTTAAAGCTCTGGCTAATGACATACTTGAAGAAAAGGCAAAGCGCTTTACAGAACAGAACCAGACTAACATTGGGCAGCTATTGGAACCGCTCAAGCTAAAGTTGACCGAGTTTCAGGGTAAAGTTGAAGAGGTTTACGTTCAGGAGGGGAAAGAACGGAGCGCTTTGGCAACTCAGGTCAAGCACCTGATGGATCTTAACAAAGTATTGTCTGATGAGGCTCATAATCTGACGCGGGCTTTAAAAGGTTCGTCAAAGACGCAGGGGAATTGGGGAGAAATGATTCTGGAGAAGATTCTGGAATCATCAGGCCTTCGCAAGGGTCACGAGTATGACGTGCAGGAGAGCCATACCCGCGACGATGGAAGTCGCGTCCAACCTGATGTGATCATTCATCTGCCGGAAGAGCGTCATATCATCATTGATGCCAAAGTATCGCTGAATGGTTATGAGGAGTGTGTTAACGCAAATGATGAGACCGCTCGTGATGCTGCATTGAAGCGGCATATCGACTCTGTTCGGGGCCACATTAAGGAACTTGCAACCAAGAATTACCAGGATCTCCATGGAGTAAAGTCACTCGACTTCGTATTGATGTTTGTGCCGATTGAGCCAGCCTTCATGCTGGCGATTTCACAGGAAAACAATCTGTGGCAGGACGCCTGGAAGCGTAATGTGCTTCTTGTCAGTCCCAGCACTCTGCTGTTCGTTGTCCGCACAGTCGCCCACCTCTGGAGACAGGAGCAACAGAACCGCAACGCTCAAGAGATCGCCAAACGCGGTGCAGAATTGTACGACAAGCTCACCGGATTTGTGGAGGATCTCAAGAGCGTTGGCAACAGAATAAACCAGGCTCAAAACGAATACGACAAAGCATACGGCAAACTCGTGAGCGGCAGGGGCAACCTAATTCGTCAGGCTGAAATGCTGAGAGAGTTGGGAATCAAACCTGGGAAAAGCCTGCCGCAGGAAGTGCTGGATGCCTCATTTGAAAGCAGCGGACCCCCTATTTAACCTGAATGTTTATCTGCTTCGGCTTGGTGTCCTCTTTTTTGGGAAGCGAGATTGTCAGCACCCCCTTTTCGCAACTAGCCTCTACTTTCTCCTGATCAATTGTCGTAGGCAGACTGAAACTACGCTGGAACGTACCGAAATACCTCTCTATACGATGGTAATTCTCCTTCTTTACCTCATCCTCATGCTTGCGCTCTCCTTTCAAGATGAGGGTGCTGTCTTCGATACGCACCTCAATGTCCTTCTGATCCACATCAGGCAACTCGGCTTTAATAATGATGGAGTCAGCTGTCTCATAAATATCAACTGCCGGCTGCCAAAGCCCCTCTTTTATATCCTCACTGGGTAGGTCGTGATTCCAGGAAAGGTTGAGGAGCCGATTCATCTGCTCCTGCATGGTGCGCAGATCTCTTAACGGGTTGTACTTTACAAGTGCCATGACTGTATCCTCCTTTGATCGTTTATTGTGGGCAATGCCCTTCTATAAAAAGCATAATCATTATTTATGAAAAATCAAGAGCCCCCGAGGAGAGAGATCTGATGCAAAAAATCAAGGCTTTTCAGCTTCTTTGCAGAATGTAATCTAATAGATTCGTCAAGTAAAACTCCGGCAGAAATAAGCGTTTCAGGATCAAATGTTACGAATCCGAAACGGCTGGTACTAAGACAGACTGCAAGCCATCTAAGGGTGGACAACGAGATTTTACGGCCGGTGGCTGCACAATAACGGCACAACAGTTCTCCACCATGCTGCATGAGTGCACCATCACCGGCAAAATCAGAGCCGCAGCGACTGCATCCGGCAAGTGAAGGGCGGTATCCAAGAATATTCAGGAGATTGATTTCAAACATTCGCCGATCAGCTTCAGTAATGGTGCCGGAGTCAAGCAGCTCAAGATATGCAGCCAACAATCGGTAAAGGCGCGGCAAAGTCTGCCCTTCCGGGGCGAAATTTTCCACAAGTTCACAGACATAAAGCGCGCATGCAATCGCTCCAAGCTCAGAACGGATCCCGGAATAAATATTTATTACCTCGGCACTTCTCAAT
>CAJBRY010000617.1 GCA_903958085.1 uncultured Geobacteraceae bacterium | reverse complement strand
CCGAAGCCCGAATCAGGATGGCGGCTTCTTCAAGGGTCAGTTTGTACAGGTCTGTCTGTTTACGCAGCATGGAAAAGATGGCGTTATCCAGATTGTAGCGGCTATCCACCATGCCGGCTCCAGAGCTGAGTGATGGGGTAGCATATGTTCCAGTAGCTGTAGGGTATAACGCGGCTCGTAGAGAGGGGTCTATGGGCCGCGCGGGTGTGGACGGTGTGGACGATATGGACGGCGTGTGGCAAGAAAGAAAATTATATCAATGGCCGCTTTCCATCCGGCATTCCTGGTCCCATTCGGGGCAGGCGGTTTTCATGTCGCTGGTGTATTTCAGCATGCATTCTCCGCATTCCAGATCGATGTTGGGAACATCGCCGTATTTTGCCTTGATTTCTTCCGGCGACAGAACCGTAAGGCCGGAGCAGCCGCATTTCGGGCAGGATGATTTGATCGTGTAGTGTTTTTTCGACATGATTGGACTCCTTTCTTTAGAGAAGATTTTATATAAATATGTCAGTACCCGTTCCAATTCTCCTCTTAAGATGGTGGGCTTTTATCCACTAACCCTGGAATACTGCCATAGGTTCCATAATAAGCGCAACCCTGTCCCTTTTCGAGAATTACGTTGTCACATTGCACAAATGCAGTCACACAGCTTTTACCACAACTCGTACCTGGTATGCCCACATAACTATCATTTTGAGACGTCGCAACACCTTGAATATCAATAGTGGCAAAACTGACAACTGTACCATTTTTCATCGTGCTACAGTTACTTTTAACTACCGCCACAGTAGCAAACCAGTGCCCCTTGGCATCTTTTTTACAATTATATAAATCTTGTAAACAATTCCAGGATGAGGCATTCCCATTGAGGAGAGACAAAATGTTACCAGAAGCAACGCTTGGTACAGTGTAACTATTACAGCCCCTGCCGGTACAACAGTCGGTATTAATTTTAGCAGAATTTACAGCGTTAATACAACCACTCGTGTTATTCATTATTGAATACATAAATTCCATTATCTGAGGATTATCAGCTTTCTCAAAATACGAATGCCAACCGCCGCATCCGGTATTTGATGAAAAGTCAATTGAGAATGGACTGGTTGAATTGCAATATGAGCTATCTTGTGCAATAACAAAAGGGGCCAATTCGTTTTCTTTCACAGTACACGGACTCGATAAAGAAGCAGTTGCAGTAGCTGAAACAGCTACATTGGATTTGCCAAAGATGCTCGCGAAAAATGTTCTGACTGAACCTAATGGTGTGGATACACTGGCGGAAGGACGCGCCGTTACCCGTACTGCATTGGGTATTCTATTGGTTGGGGTAGATTTAAACCTATTGTCACTTAAATCCCAATAGTCTATTTCAATATCACTATTTTCAATATTCGGAGATAGCCCCGCGGCTTTGTTTGCTCCACCAACAGATAACGCCGCGGCAACGACAACATCTGGATCACCGGTAGATAGAGAAAGTGGTGGTGTCTTTGCAGCATATAATTGACCAAGTTTTCCCGCCCCCGCAAGCGCTGCAGCATCGGCCGCGTTCTGAAGTTCGTTCTTACTTACTGCAACGTAGCCGATATCAACCGCAAGTGCTACCATACCTATTAGTGCTACTAAAAGTATTGTAACGATCACTACAACCGAACCATGTTGATTCATATGATTTTTCAACTGAGCAATTTTTCTCTGTAGATTATTCATGTTCGCATTGTCTCCTTCTTGGCTACTCGCATGTCATTATCGTGTCGGCCCTAAGAGTTATTGCAGAAATTGGCAAAACTAGAAAATGATATTCATATTGAAATATTACGCGCAATTTAGGTGGTGAAGGTTGATACCCTCCTCGACAGGAGGAAACATAAGGCCCGGGTACTGGGAGAGGTTCAGGTTCGTCGTTGCTGAATGTTACAAGATATGCTTTGCAATAGTCATTAACTACGCCCTGTATTTGTGCAGGGGTGTATCTATTCGGGTCTTGATTAGTAACTCCAGGAGGCGCCGCTTGTTCAACGCCAGCACGAGCCCCTTCTCTGCAGGCATTTGTTAATATTTGTTGATTGTACACAAGCAGCCCAAACTCGATAACTCCAAACACTATCAGCAAAAGACACGGCAGTATGATGGCAAATTCCACAGCAGCCGCTCCACAATTTTCCATCCCTTTATCTCTGATATCGGCTATATTTCGCATAACCTGGCGCATCATTAGTTCCCTATCAATTGGTTGGCTCATTTATTCAGAAATATCTTCTCAAGAGGTTACCTCACATCGCATTACTGTAAATGTGGAAAGATTGATAGTGCTACTCTGACTGCTATTAAATAGCTGTGCAATATTGTGGAAAACAAGAAAATGGTAATTGTAGCTTACCTGAACTTTTATATCTATCGGATTAGCGGAAATTGCACCCGCGCATACGTTTGCCGCACTACTGAGGTCATTTAATGTTGATGCATTCTTCACGACAGTTGTTGGAGGGCTGTTCGTACCGAAGCTGATCAGTCTAGACTTATTCGGATTATTATCCGGGTTGCAATAAGTTGAAATCACAGTCTGCACACTACTCCCACTTTTTCCTTCAGCATTAATCGCAAACCGTGCCCCCTCCCTGCTTGCATTGGTAATGACTTGCTGGTCGTAGATGATCAGCCCAAACTCGATCATTCCGAATACCAGTATAAGAAGCAACGGCAGAACGATGGCAAATTCCACCGCGGAGGCGCCATGATTTTCCTTCCATAGGTTTTTCACAGTGTTTAATCCTCTTGATACCCGACTCATCTTTCTTCGCTGCTCCTTTTCTTGGACTATGGTTGCCGTCAGCACCGCAAGCTATAGACTTTCAGATATTAAATTTCGGTGCGATATCGGTCGTCAGCGTATTACAACAGAATCCTCCTTCTATCCTTGCGGAACATAATATCTAAAAGCCTTTATATCAACATTTCACTGTCCGTCTTTTCTGTTGCGATCATTCGTTTACCTGCCCTCTTTCTGTCAGCAGCCGCTGGGTTTGTATACTGGTTTTATGCGCTTCGAGTACATCCGCACCATCTACCGTAATGGAAAAACCGCCGGTTTCGGCGCGATTAATCCATTTTTTTTCTTTCAGGTACCAGATATGAAAATCAATCTCTTTTTCCGGCCAGCCCAGCAACTGCGCCAGACGCCACATGCCGATGTTGGGGTTTTCCGCATCCTGCCGGCGGGCTGCGTATAGAATTGATAAGATGCCGTAGCGGATGGCATGATCGCCTTCATCGGTTCGGGTCGGCTGCGCTTCGGCTGCCGGTAACTGCCAGCTTTTGTTTCTTTGGTTCTCGTATCCGGCATCGTAGGCGGCCCGTTTCTCGGGATTTGTCAAAACATGGTAGGCTTCGTTGATGATATTGAATTTTGCCGGATTTCCGGTCTCGACGTTGTCCGGGTGCCATTTTCTGGCCAGCAGCCGATACACGCGGTTGATGGTTTCGATGTCGGCGTTGGGGCTGACTTGAAGGTCTTCGTAGTAATCGATAAAAATTTCGTCTAGCATGAGATACCTGTTTTTCCCGTATTCGTTCACACCCACCATGCTGAATATTACTGGAAGAGATTAACTATGTAAACACGATGGTTCATCGTGGATTAGCGTGACAAT
>CAJBRY010000616.1 GCA_903958085.1 uncultured Geobacteraceae bacterium | reverse complement strand
GTTTACGCAGGGAATGCAAAGTATTCGGCTTGTCACTTCATTTACTCGAGTATCCATGACATTTTCACCACAGTTGTCACAAACTACCGACTTTCTGATTTTTGCGGTTTGAAGCTCTTCGTACGGCAAACTAATAACAGATAGGATATCAGTTTCCAACTCTTCCATTATGCGTTTGGCATAAGCAGGTCTATCATCACGAAGCGCCGCAGGTATGGTTTTTCCATGAAACACTACACGAACTCCCAACTGTTTTACTCTAGAGAAAAGTGTATAAGCCTGTTTTCCATAGTCACGGAATATCAGGTTTCCTTTGCCAAAAGTGCATCCGGTAACACATTGTAGTGCATCGACTCCGCACGCGTCATTTTCAACAACTGCAATCAGTTCCTCGTCATCTGAACGCTTAACACCCAAGGCATTCATGGCGGCGGTAGACAACCTGAAACCAACAGCAAGACCTGGGCAGGAATGTCCATGAAAATTTATGATGTCGGCATATTCCATATATTTTCCTTTTTCAAAGAAATCTGCCAATTACTGGCAAGCATCATCGATACCATTAAACGAACCGTGAACAACAAGTGATCTTCCGCGACAGCCGCCCTTGCATACAGAAACTTCTTCGCAGTTATTGCATGCGGCCGGTGTGGAAGTTATCAAGCTGCGCAACTCTTTTTTGGCTTCAGAGCGTATAGTCTCCTTCAAGGAGGCAGTGCGGATATTTCCAAGCCTTACAGGAAGAGCAGGACAGGGATAAATTCCCCTGTCTGGCGAAATGGCGATCATAGTATTTGCGGCCTGACACCCGGCCTGAGGGAAAGCAATCCCAGGATTAAATGCACGCCATATGAACGGGTCGTGTATTGTAAGACGAATTCCATCCACTCCGCCGTTTGCTGCAAGCGCCCCCTCCAGAACTTCCTGCTCAGCCTTGCTAAGCATAAAAGGCTCCTCACCGTTGTAAAGACGCTGCATTGGCAATACCAAACGATTTACACCATTATTACGGCAGCTGGAAACTACATCTGGAAGTTCTCGCCAATTATCTCGATTTACAAAAAAAGAATAGCCGCTTTCAGGCAATAGAGTCATGTCGCGTAATGAGTCGAACGAAGTAAAGGCAACAAGCAATTCCTTTATATGCAAATCAGTACCGGCAAGTGACAGCAGACTGGAAAATGGAACCGTCAGCGTTACCGCAACCGGTTTCCCTTTAAATCGCTCCAAAATGGCAGATGACGCTTCGCTAAATTCCAAAGAGGGGTCATACAGCTGGAGCATAAGCGGCCTGCACTCCAAAATATCGTCACAAAGTGCCAACAGCGAGTCTTCAAGCTGCGTCTCTGGTGCCAAATCCCAATATATGGTAATTGGAGACTTCAGTTCCATTCAATTGACCTTTTTTCAGTGTTCATCACTTCCCCAGCAATGAGGGTCAGGGCTGTTCATGTCACCGGTGAGAGCAAGTGCCCGTGCAGTACAACCGCCAAGACAGTCTTCATATTTACTGCAGCCACTGCACTTGCCGGTGGGCTGTTTATTGCGCATCTTATCAAGCACTGCAGAATCTTTCCACACCTGCTGCAAATCATCACTGACAATATTGCCTATTACTATCGGTATGAAACCACAGGGTGTCATATCACCGTTAGCTTTGATATTAAGCGATAATTTGCCGCATACGCTCCCCTTTACAAGTGAGCCGGCATCTCTTGCATCAAGAAGCGCAATGATAGGATCATCAAGTGAAATATCCAGATCTTTTACCGAACGCTTTGCCGCAATCGCGTCCCGATAAAACACCTTCCACTCTTCTGGCGACAGGTCAAGTTCGTCCTTGTTTGACATCCCAAGACCGGAACATTTAAAGTTATGAAAATTAAGCTGTCCAACGCCATGCTCAAGCGCAAGCGCTACCAGTTCATAGATAGTGGAACAGTTAATACGGCAGATAACTGTTGAGATAGATGTTGAGATGCCTACAGCTTTAAGATGCCCAAGGGCCGCAATGGCACGAACGTGACTTCCCGGAACGCCGCGAAATCTGTCATGAACTTCCGGCAGATGACTGTCAATGCTGATACCGACCTTAGTGAAGCCTGCTTGTTTAAGCGCTTCAGCCTTTTCACGGTCGATGAGCCAACCATTGCTGTTCATTGAAACACGTAATCCAAGTCCGCTTGAAAAAGATGCAATTTCAAGGAGGTCTGGGCGAAGTAACGGCTCCCCACCTCCAAAGTTGATGGAAAAAACTCCGGCTTTCACCACTTTTTCAATACTTGCATAGAGAAGCTCACGTGATAATTCATCGTTCGTATCTTCGCGACTGTAGCAGTGACTGCAGGCAAAATTGCAACTGTTGTTTATTGCCCAGTTGATAGTAAGCGGCGCTTTGAGCTGCAGATTACTCATACCGTATAAACCCCTTTTGAGACAGGTTCTCAAGGAAACTCAGAATATCACTTCGTAATAGTTCTACGTCGACATCATATTCATCTTTCAAGGACTCAACTATCTCGTCCACTGTCCTGGAATCGCACATTTCCCACAGTTCAATGCCAAACTCATTTATTGAAAGCATGGAACCGCCGGAAAAGAGGATTGCGGCAACCGCTTCCTCCTGGCCCGCCTCTTCACTCTCATCTGACTCACGACGCCATAGTACATCCGGGTTACGAAAAACTCTGGACATCTTTTTAGTCGCCCTTCGCGGTAATTGATGCAATGACAAGGTTTCCGGAAGAAGCATTGCGAATGCCGTGGTCTTCAAGAGCCGGAACAACAACGATCTGGCCGACATTTATCTTCTGTGATTCCTTGCCGGAAAGAAGCTCACCTTCGCCTTCAATAACAGTCCAGATATGGCTGCCGTGATGAGTATGGGTGACGATTTCCTGCCCAGGCTTCATACAGATCATGCTGATACGGCTATGATCATCGGTAAAGATGGTTTCCTGATAGCGCTTTGCATCATCAAACTGTTTCAGTTTCAGTACATCAATAATTTGTGATTTCATTTTTTAACCCCTTCTCTCTTGTGTGATGGTAAAACCCTATATTTGTTATGCTTTGTGAACAATTTTCAGATATTTCCCCAAAAACTCTGACGCAGCAGCAAACAACTGAGCTGATATTCCCACAGAAATCCGTGGGGTATTATCTGTACTACCCGCAAATTGGACTCCATAACGGGACGCCAGCAAGTTTACCGAAGAATCTTTCTGCAAATTTTCCGCACCAGATACAGGCGAGATTAACATGCTATTGCCACGTTCATTAAAACCGGCTACCAACTTGACCTCATCTTCAGTCAACATTGCCTTATTTCCTGATTCTGGAAAAAACAACCAGATCTGACCAAAATTAGTAATATACTTTTCGTTAAGTTGCGGAGTTGTGGTTCTATCAGCAATAGTAACTGAAAATGTTGCCTGACGAAGCACATCAGCAACTCCTTCAGTTATCCGTGCAACACCCTTATCATCAACGGCAGAAATCTTGTAGATCAGAATATCTTTGCCTGATGGAGAGCTACTGTTCTGCTCCAGCCAGGTAGCGACATTGGCAACATAGTGCCGATCGTTTTCTATTCCTCCTGCTGCGGCTGAAAAACGTTCTGCTCCAGCGTCGAATACAATGCTGCCGTGGTTAGCCAGGTCATTTGTGTAAGTCGCTATGATATTTTTTCCTGCCGGATCAAGGGCAATGCGCACATTATTCCCCTCTTTCAGGATTACAGAAGAGTGACCTCCGGCCAGTGAGGAAACATTCCTGAAAAGCTGGTTGCCAGTGTCGACGCCGGGAACAAATACCAGCCACTGAAAAACTGACGCGATAAGAATTGTGCCGACAATGCAGACAAACATATATAGCAGAAAGACCCGTTTTTTGAAAATAGTCCAAAAGAGGATCATAGTTGGAACAGCAGTTACCGG
>CAJBRY010000615.1 GCA_903958085.1 uncultured Geobacteraceae bacterium | reverse complement strand
TTGGAGCTTTAGCAAAGCAGAAGCCAACTTTGAAGAGGAATACTCCTCACCGTTGCCATACTGGCTGATTGGAAAGTTCTGGCAAAAAACACATTTCAGAGAACAACCAGAAAGAAAAACCGTACCGGACCCTCTTGTACCTGAAATTGGGGGTTCCTCACCCTTGTGCACATTCACCGAAGCAATCTTTGGCTTAAGCCCGGCTCCGCATTTACCAACTTCACCCTTGATGCGGTTGACTCCACAATCATGCGGACAGAGATCGCAAGCAGTCAGCTGTTGGTACGCACCACGCACACGCTCTAACAGTTCACCGGATTGAAAAAGATCATGATACGACATAAACTGTTATTTGCTTTTCTCCATCATCTCTACAAAACGTTCAAATAAATACTGCGAATCATGCGGTCCGGGTGACGCTTCCGGGTGATGCTGAACCGAGAATATTGGAAGATCGCAATGACGAATCCCTTCAACTGTTTGATCGTTCAAGTTCTCGTGCCCTAGACAAGCAGAGTCACCAAGTGACCCCAGATCAACTGCAAAACCGTGATTCTGGGAGGTAATCTCAACTTTACGGGTCTGCATATCCATAACCGGAAGATTTGAACCATGGTTGCCGAAAGGCAGTTTTACCGTTTTGCCGCCAAGTGCAAGACCAAGAAGTTGATGCCCAAGACATATACCGAAAATAGGCTTCTTACCGACAAACTTCCTGATTTCCTCCTGTACTTTAACAAGTGGTTCAGGATCCCCTGGACCGTTTGAAAGGAATATGCCGTCCGGATTCATTGCCAGAACTTCCTCAGCAGAGAAAGAAGCCGGCACGACAGTCACATCACAACCGGCGTCTATCAAGCAGCGGAGGATGTTATACTTTATACCGAAATCGTAAGCGATTACCTTGTATTTCAAGGTTGATATATCAACCTGGGGATAACCGTCAGAAAGAGTCCACGCCCCTTCGGTCCAGTGATATGGAGCTTCGCAGGTAACACCTGAAGCTAAATCAAGCCCCGCCATACTGGGTACTGCCTTGGCTTTGGCTGTCAGACTGGAATGATCCTGGTTGATGGTTGAAATTATACCGTTCTGAGCGCCCTTATCTCGCAAGTGCCGGGTCAATGCACGAGTATCAATACCCTGAATTCCTACAACTCCGTTTTCCTTCAAATAAGCATCAAGACTCATTGTGGCACGCCAGTTAGAGTAGTTTTCCAGATACTCCTTGACAATGAAACCTGACAAAAACAGACCTCGACTCTCAATATCCTCAGGATTGATACCGGTATTACCGATCTGCGGATAAGTCATGGTAACCATCTGCCCCTTGTAGGAAGGATCGGTCAAAACCTCCTGATAACCCGACATTGCCGTGTTAAATACAACCTCACCAGTTGATTCGCCGGTTGCCCCAAAAGACTTGCCTTCAAAGATGCGCCCATCAGCGAGCGCAAGAATTGCTTTCATAGATCTAATACTCCTGATTTCAGTTATTAACGTTTATAAACCACTTTTCCAGCGACAATAGTTGTAGCAGCTCCACCCTTCATTGTTCTACCAAGCCATGGTGAATTTTTTGACTTGCTGGCAAGCTTGTCAGCTTCTACAACCCACTCGGCAGAGGGATCAATCAGCGTAATATCAGCAATTGACCCTGCCCTAAGAATACCACGACCTAAATTTAGTATTTTCGATGGGTTAAATGACAGTTTTTCAATCAGTTGATCAAGCTTCAACACACCCTCATCAACAAGTTTCAGAGAGAGCGGCAGAGATGTTTCAAGCCCAACTATGCCATTCATCGCCTCGTTGAATTCAACATCCTTCTCATCCAGGTGATGCGGTGCGTGATCAGTGGCAATACAGTCGATAGTGCCGTCTTTCAGACCTTCTTTAATGGCGGCAACATCTTGAACTTCCCTGAGTGGCGGATTCATCTTGGCATTGGTGTTATAGCCACGTACTGCATCGTCGGTAAGGGTAAAGTAATGCGGTGCTGTTTCGCAGGTAACCTTTACACCGCGAGCTTTTGCCTCACGGATAATTCGCACGGAACCTTTCGTAGAAACATGGGCAATGTGAATAGGTGAACCGGTATATTCCGCAAGCATGATATCTCTAGATGTTGCAATATCCTCAGCCACGCAGGGGATACCTTTCAGGCCGAGCTCAGTAGAGGTATACCCTTCGTTCATAACACCCTGTCCGACAAGAGAAAGCTCTTCGGCGTGAGAAATAACTGTAATACCGATACCTTGTGCATACTGCAGTGAGCGCATCATCAACTCTGAATTGACAACCGGCTTACCGTCATCAGAAATCGCCACGCAGCCGGATTCTTTCAGCTCACCTATCTCAGACATCCGCTCACCACCCATGCCGTAAGTGATTGAACCGACAGGAAAAACGTTGCACAAACCTTCACTCTTTGCTTTATTGATGATGTAGCTGACTACGGCTTTATTATCTATTACCGGTTTAGTGTTCGGCATGCAGCATACTGAGGTAAATCCGCCGGCAACAGCAGACTTTGTACCAGAGACGATATCTTCCTTGTACTCCAGACCAGGATCGCGAAGATGAACATGCATGTCGATCAATCCAGGAACTACATACTTTCCTGAAGCATCAATGACTTTAGCGTCTGCAGGAACAGAAAGCCCTTTCCCCAACTCCTTTATCAGACCGTTTTCAACCAAAACATCCATTACATCATCAATTTTCTGACCCGGATCGATAACCCGACCATTCTTAATCAATAGATTCATATAGCCACCTCGAAGAGATTATTTATTCTAATTCACCACCACAAACGTGGTAAAGCATCGCCATTCTTACCGCCACTCCGTTCTCGACCTGCTTCAAAATCCATGATTGATCGCCGTCAATAACGTAAGATGACATCTCGACTCCACGATTTATCGGTCCCGGATGCATGATCATGGCATTTGGTTTGGCAAGCTTGATGTTATTAGGATTCAAGCCAAAATAGCGTGAGTATTCACGGGTGTTAGGCATAAGGGTCTTACCTTGACGCTCCTGCTGAATACGCAACATCATGACCACATCAGCATCTTCCAGTGCCTCGTTCATTGAAGAACATACTGTAACATCACCAAGCTTTTCAACTCCAGGTGGCAACATTGTTGGTGGGCCGGCAACATAAATTTTTGACCCCATTTTAGTCAGTCCCTGAATATTTGAACGGGCAACACGGCTATGAGTTATATCGCCAACAATCGCAACCTTTAGTCCATCCAAACGCCCGAAGCGATCCTTCATTGTCAACATATCAAGGAGCCCTTGCGAAGGATGTTCATGTGCGCCATCTCCGGCATTGATTATCGAACAGTTAATCTTGTTTGCCAGAAAATAGTGAGACCCGGAAACTGCATGACGCATAACGATTATATCAGGCTTCATCGCCAACAGATTCAACGCGGTATCTGCAAGTGTTTCGCCTTTAGTCGCAGAACTGTTTGACGGCGCGATATTGACGGTATCTGCAGACAAACGCTTACCAGCAATCTCAAAAGATGTGCGGGTTCGGGTCGACGATTCGTAGAACAGATTGATGATCGTCTTGCCGCGAAGTGTAGGAACCTTCTTGATGTCGCGACTGTTGATTTCACGCATGCTTTCTGCGGTAGAAAGCAGCAGCTCCATGTCCTCTTTCGACAGATCCCGCAGGGCAATAATGTGCTTGTGCTTAAATTCGGCCATATTCAGTTCACCCTCCCCTATTTTTCGAGTAGCACTTCAATCGGCTTGTTAGCTGAATCAAAAACAACCTGAACATTTTCCTTCTGGCTGGTAGGTACGTTACGCCCGACAAAATCTGCGCGAATCGGCAATTCCCTGTGTCCACGATCAATCAGAACAGCAAGCTGAATTGATTTAGGTCTGCCGAAATCCATCATTGCGTCCATTGCTGCCCTTATAGTCCTGCCAGTATATAGAACATCGTCAACAAGAATTACCTTTTTAGCTTCCAAAGAAAAGGGTATTTCGGTTTTACCAACAGGATGATGCGGCAGAGAACCGGAACAGTCATCGCGATACAGAGTAATATCAACAGCACCGACCGGAACAGTCCCACCCTCGATGTTAGAAATCTGCTCTGCAATGCCGTCAGAAAGGAACGCACCTCCGGAACGGATACCAATCAGCACGATATCTTCAACACCCTTGTTTTTTTCAAGAATTTCATGCGCAATTCGGGTCAATGCACGCTTGATTCCGGCACCATCCATAAGTACAGTTTGTTCATTTGACATAAACTCTCCGACATAAAAAAAGAGCCTCCCCGGCAAGACGGTAAGACTCTATTGTTATGAATTCAATTATTTCATCAGATTGCCTTTGTTAGTCTCTCGGACTACTTTTAAAAGGGAAAATGTTATTAAATACTGCCAAGTAACCAGTTGTTTTTATAGGATTATACTAATTAGTATTTATTCAAATACTATAAAATTTCACGGCATGACCTTAAGTACCAATCGGTATCATGACGAAATGATGGAAAGGAACTAAAATGAAAAGACCTTTTCTAACAAGTAGTTAAAAAGCTTGAAAAAAACAAAGGATAAGTAATGCCACGCAAGATAAATAGTTAGATAAGAACTTCACGTACGACCACTTATAGGTTTCAAATTCTTTTACTTATATATTAATACGTAGGTAATCGCAAGCATATTAATTTCTATAGTCAATATAGTTATGACGAGGAAAGAAAAGACACAATTCAGTTGTGGGAAAGGGAATTAGCTGGTTTCTAATACCACTATAATATTTCTAAATAATGCCAATCTGCCCGTCCATAGACTCCTGTTCTATTAGGAAACTCACCTTCTTTTTCAATATTAAATTTGGTGTGGCATTATTGTACGCCGATGGAAATGATTATTCCGCTTCCTTTATTGATAACGCAATCCTCTTCCGCATCGCATCCGCTGATAAGACTTTGATTTTTACAACCTGCCCTACTTTGACTGCATCGTTCGGATCCTTAACATAGCGATTTGCCAGGTGACTGATATGCACCAGTCCATCCTGATGAACACCTATGTCAACAAAAGCACCGAATGCAGCGACATTTGTCACTATACCCTGCAGAATCATCCCCTCCTCAAGATCAGCTATCTCTCTAATATCATCCCGAAAGGATGCTGTCTGAAATTGGCTGCGGGGATCACGCCCAGGTTTTTTAAGTTCCTCGATAATATCAGTAAGAGTCGGCAGTCCTACACCTTCCGTTACATATCGTTTCAGGTCAATCCGGCTGACCAAAGTAGAATCTGAAAGTAATTGCAGTAGCGGGATTCCTAGATCAGCCGCCATGGATTCTACCAACTGGTAGCGTTCAGGATGGACTGCAGTATTATCCAGAGGTTCTTTTCCATCTCTGATCTGGAGGAAGCCACCCGCCTGTTCATATGCTTTGGCTCCAAAACGAGGTACTTTGAGTAGCTCCTTGCGGGTTTTAAATGCTCCGTTCTCATCACGGTAACGGGTTATGGCCTTAGCAAGTGAGGATCCGACACCGGATACATAGGCAAGTAGCGCCCATGACGCAGTATTCAGATCAACCCCTACATAGTTAACGCAGGACTCCACCACGGCATCAAGAGATTTCTTGAGCATACCCTGGTCTACATCGTGCTGATACTGTCCAACACCGATACTCTTTGGATCTACTTTGACTAATTCTCCAAGCGGATCCTGCAGTCTACGGGCAATAGAGATTGCGCCACGCATAGTCAAGTCGAGATCAGGGAACTCTTCACGGGCTATATCAGATGCGGAGTAGATACTGGCTCCTGCCTCACTTACCGAAACAACCGGCAATTGTTTACCCGCAGCTGACAGGGTTTCCTTGACAAAGATCTCCATCTCGCGACCAGCGGTGCTATTTCCAACTGCGACCATCTCAATGGAATTGTTTTCAATCATACGTAGCAGATCTTGCTTTGCCTGCGGGATTCTACCCTCACCGATGTGTGGATATACCGTTACATGTTCAAGGTAGCGCCCTGTCACATCAACTGCGGCTAACTTGGAACCGGTACGGAAACCTGGATCAATACCAAGAACACGCTTACCTCCGGCAGGGGGTGCCAACAGCAGTTCACGCAGATTTCTGGCAAATATCTGAATGGCAGCCTCGTCAGCCCGCTCCTTGCTCTCCAGACGCAGTTCCACTTCAATGGATGGTGCTATCAGACGCTTATATGAATCCTCAGCTACCCGCTCAAGTAGCGATACAAAGATACTCTCCCGCAAAATCAGCCTTGATTTAAGTCCAGTCAGGATCTGTTCGACAGGAGCGCTGATCGATAGATAAAGCACCTCCTATTTTTCAGCACGACGCATGGCCAGCATACGATGTGATGGAACTGCCTTTAGTGGCTCCTGATAGTCATAGTACATCTCATACTTGGTGACCCGTTCTTTATAACTTGCTGCTACCCGTGAGATAATAACCCCCTCTTCTTTTGTCAGTCGACGTACCATGGCGCGAGCATCGGCGTTGTCAGAAAGGCGCTCAGCCAAGATATGTCCGGCACCTTCCAGGGCTGTTGTAACATCAGGCACCTCCTTTTCCGGGTCGATGAAGTGGTATGCAGCATCTTCTGGAGTTCCTGCAGTCAACTCCTGTGCAGCAATAATATCGGCAAGGGGTTCCAGTCCACGCTCTCGGGCGACAGTTGCCTTCGTGCGCCGTTTCGGTTTGTATGGGAGGTAGAGATCTTCTACTTCGGTTTTCTGGCGGGAGACTGTGATACGCTCCATAAGTTCTGGAGTCAGTTTCCCCTGTAGTTCGATGGATTTGAGAACCGCGATTTTGCGCTCTTCCAACTCGCAAAAATAGCTGAACTGTTCTTCAACGTTGCGTAACTGCACTTCGTCCAGTTCTCCCGTATGTTCCTTCCGGTAGCGTGCGATAAATGGGACAGTGGATCCTTCCTGCAGCAGTTCAACTGTACGCTCCACCTGAAACGGCTTGAGTGCCGTTGCTTCGATTATGTATGGAATCAGTTTTTTGATCTGTTCGTCTGTCAGTTTCATTACAGCTCCGTTCTGTATAATTAAAGCTATTGATTATTCTTACCTATTGCACATCTACGCTCTTTATTCCATCAGGCCGCCAACTCGGAGGAATAACGTGCGACCCAGCTTTCTCTTTACCCGGCAGAAGAGTTCCGAAGGTGACTGACATTCTGCCAAAGCGGTCATTGATACTGTCCATGGCCTGTGTGGCAAAGATTTTCTTGCGTTCATCCTCAAATAGTGGCAACTGTTCTGAATGATGTTTGAGGTTACTCAGAGTGATCCCCAGGAGCCTGACAGGCTGTTCCAGTTCGACTGTGTTAAGAACACAAAGTGCAGCTCGGTAAATCTCGTCGCTCAGGTTAATGTACTGTTTCAGGGTAGTCTGTTTTCCCCATGAGGAGAAAAAGTCTGCATACCTTACATATAGCTGGATTGTCTTGCCACTGACGTTGTAGCGTCTGGCACGACTGCCAACCATTTCCGAGAGCTGCAGTAGAAAACGCTGAATCTCTACCGGATAATCAATATCCCGCTCCAGAGTCATCGAATGCCCGACGCTTTTAAGATCTTCTTCTTTACCATACCTTATTACCGGGGAGTGGTCTATTCCCTGCCCCATCTCTTTCAGGCGTTTACCTATTATACCAAACTTCTTTGCCAGTCTGGTCTCGTCACAACGTCCCAGATCTCCGCAGGTATAGATCGACATCATATTAAGGTGTTGCTGCATTTTCTTACCGATGCCGCAGAGTTCCTTGATCAGCATATGCTCCAGAGTACGGGAGACGTTCTCAGGCTCAATTATCGTGAGGCCGTCAGGTTTCTGCATGTCTGATGCGAGTTTTGCCAGAAGCTTATTGGGAGCTATGCCGATGGAGCAGGTTATATCAAATAGATGCTTTATGCGGGCTTTGATGAGGTGTGCAATGTTTACTGCACTGCCGAAGATCGATAGTGAGTGAGTGACGTCCAGCCAGCTTTCATCAATGCTGAACGCTTCTACATCTGGTGTATAGTCTCTAAAAATATCGTTTATTCTGGTGGAGGTATATGTGTATTTTTTGTTGTCGCCAAAGACAATTATTAGTTCGGGGCAGGCTCTTTTCCCCTCCCATATAGCCATGCCAGTTTTAACGCCTTTAACTCTGGCTTCGTAAGAACTGGTTGTAATTACTGTTCTGCCATGACCACCTACTACGGCAATCGGCTTTCCACGCAACTCAGGGTTAGCAGATTGTTCGACAGAAGCAAAGAAGGCATTCATGTCGATATGGAGAATTGTGCGAAGCTCCACTCTCAATAACCTTCTATTCTGCTCAACTCCCAGCTCTGTTCGACAGTATTGTACGTTAATTCGTATAGGCCGCCCTCATCACGTACAGAGAAGTGTAGACGCTTAGCACTTCCTTTCAGGTCAGTCCAGATATAAGTGGTCTCGAGTATGCAATGTTTTCGGTTTTGCCAGTCAAACCAGACAGGCTTGATGCTCAATCCTGGACCGAATATTACTGCAACACGTATAGGATTTTTTGTCATGGTGAGATGTTATGCCGACGCTTATTGACACTAACTGTGGCTCTTGACAAAACAGACTGGCATTCTTCCATCACAAGCAGGCGACTGAGCTGTTGGTTGTGAAAAGAGCTCTTTATAAATTCTGCTATTACGAATCGTTTTTACAACTGTCATTATGCTTGGTTCAAACTCCACCCATAATCCAAAAGTTACAATTACTAACCCGCATAGTGTAATCGGTTCCATAATAGTTCCCCATCTGCTTTATTCTGTTTCTGATCACTAAATGATTCTACAAGCTGCGATAAATGCCAATAACCTTACCTACAATTGTCATTTCTCCATCTTCAGGATAGATGAGAATCGGGCTCATGGTTGGATTTTCTGGCTGGAGGCGGATATGGTCATGTTCTTTATAGAAGCGCTTGACAGTAGCTTCACCGTCAAGCATGGCAACTACGATATCCTTGTTCTCGGCGACCGCCTGCGGACGAACCATTGCCAAATCTCCGTCTAAAATACCAGCGGTAATCATAGAATTACCACTGACCCTCAGGAAGAAACAATCTGCTCCTTTGACCGCCATCTGATCGACTGAAAAATATCCTTGTATGTCCTCAATAGCTGTGGAGAGTTGACCGGCACGAACGGTACCGACTATCGGCAGGGAGATGTGTCGGCTGCCCTGTACCTTCAAGGTTATCCCACGATTTACGTTATCCCGTTTAAGGTAACCCTTACGCTCCAGGGCATCGAGATGCTTCATCACCGGTAATGTGCCGGACACGTTCAAATGGGCTGCTATTTCCCTCTGACTTGGGGGATAACCGTTGCCGTCCGCAAACGAAGTGATGAACTGAAGCACCTGTCGCTGGCGTGGAGTAAGTTCATTCTGTTGTTTTATTTCATAGGTAGTCATAGGACTACCATAAGCAATTTAATCATGCTTGTCAAATAAAATTGATTGTTGAACTTCATTATTCAAAAAAAACGGCGACCTCTATTTCAGAGGGTTGCCGTTTAAGTAACATTTGATGTATCAGCGGATTACTATTTTTTCTTCTTGGCTGGCGCCTTTGCTGCCTTAACTGTTTTAACTGGCTTGGCTGTCAGATCCTTAAGTGATTTTCCAGGAGTGAACTTGCCGTTTGTTTTTTCGGCAATCTTCATTGTCTTACCGGTCTGTGGGCTTCTGCCTGTACGGGCAGCACGGGTTACTGCGCTGAATGCACCAAAACCTACGAGAGTGATTTTGTCACCAGCTTTAAGTGCTGCTGTGGTTGTAGAGATGAAGCCGTTTAGTGCTTTTTCAGCCAGTACTTTGGTAAGTCCTGCACCATCTGCTATCTTTGCTACGAGTTCTGCTTTGTTCATAACCCCTCCAAGATTAAATTTTTGTTGTATATATAGTGTTAATCAGAAGAAGCCTATCTATTACAGTATGTTGAAACCAGTTTTTCTTTTTCCGCACGATTCATGGATTTGATCTGGATTTCACGTTTGCTGGCAGACGAGCGGCTATGCGCCGATTCCAGATAGACAATATCTGCTGGCTGACGCCCCCGAAAATACTTGGCACCACTACCGTCTGCATGTTGCTGAAACCTTCTGTCGACATCCGTTGTGATTCCCGTATAAAACGAGTTATCAGAGCAGCGGATGATATAGACATGCCAGCTCATGACTACACAAAAACCAGATTCTTCGCTATGGAATGTCACCAGTTAAACTGAACTGGAAATGCGTTCAACCGCGTTATCAGGGTTTGGAGGGTTGAATGGCATTATTTTTTAAGTACCTTCCCCACCGGAGCAATATAGATGCAAAATTCATCGTCGCCATCCACACCCAGAAGCGCATCAGCCAGAGTTTGCTCATATGCAGCTATAGCGCAGGTGCCGGCTCCAATAGCTTCACAGGCAAGGTAGAGGTTCTGACAGACATGGCCTGCATCCAAAGCAATGACCTTGTAGGACGCTTCGGCGTAGCGCCATTCCGTGCGTTCCGGGATTACCGTCCAGAAGAATGTCACGGCAGCCTGTCCTGTAAAGCTCTGACCTCTGGTTGCAGCTGTGAGGTGAACAGCTAACTTATCAACTGTTTTTACAAAGACCAGCGAGTTATCAAGCGGGAGATAACGGTAGATACCGTTTTCCAAGCCTTCAACCCTTAGAACTGCAAGATACGTTTCAAACGGATGACGACACCCTGCAGAAGGGACCGTACGCAGAACTGCTGCTTCATGAAGTTCTTTTCTGACGCCTTGCGTAGACCAGAGCAGAAATGCCAGTTCATCCAAAGATAGTGACTCGGCGGTGAAGCGGCGTTGGCTTTCACGGTTGGCAATAGCGGATTGCAGGTCACATGGGGGAATAGACCATGATCCACGAGGGGGCAACGGAACAATCCTGCAGCCCGGTGGGACTGGTTTCTGGATTGAAGGTGGCGACACTCCTTCTGACTGAGCGGTCGTATAGAAGTTGACCTCTTCCCGGATTCTGTCAGTTAAAAAGTATCTGCCGCTCTTTGTCGTAATAGGCGAGTTGTTCTTCATAGCTGTCCCTTTGCTGTTCATCGCACCAACAGCTCTACTGGAAATCCTTGCGTCTTTAATCTTTCTAGGATCCCTTTATATATGGCTTCATCCATAACCGGCTGCCGAGCCAATATCCAGAGATACTGACGATTCGGCGCTCCAACTACAGCATATTCATAGTCCTTGCCGAGATCGACAATCCAGTAATCGCCCCGGAACGGCCAGAAAAAGCTTACTTTAAGACGGGCATTTCCATCAGGATCAACTGACCAAGCGCGTCCTTTTGCCTCACGTAGACGACCATCCTTCTCATTTACACAACGGTTGATCACTTCAACTTCACCATCAGGTAGCAGCGTATAGGTGGCACTGCTTTTGATGCACCCCTTCTGGAAGGAGTGATCAATGCGGGCTATCTCATGCCAGACACCCACATAGCGGGCCAGATCGACATGGGGAACCGTTATCAAAGGAGGCAGGTTGGATGCCGCCCGGCTCTTTCTAACCGTAATCAGCAGAACAGAAATACAAATGGCTGTGGTCATAATTATGAATAAAGATCGCATAGTAGTCTCCCTCAGAGTTCTTTTTGCCAGAATTGCATTACATGATCACGACTGACACCATCTGTTTCCAGCCAGGTGAAATTGGTGGTAACACCCGGGAGCAGAGAAAACCCCGTACGAGCAAGGAATCTGTCAATCGGAACATAGTTTTCAGGACCTAACTGATGATTGTCTGGCCTAACAATAGTCGCACACATCAGGTATCTATAACTGCCGAGAGTGCGGACGTACGCTTCGATCTGATTAAGCAGTCGTAATCCCATACCTTTGTCGCGGTAGGTCGGATACAAAAGCACTTCGCCAACGTAATACAGTTCATCTACTGAAAAGGGTTTACTGTTGAACGGCGCAACTAGACTCTCATGTTCATAGTATAGCGGCATTCCGGTTGCGGCACCAATCATTTCCCCGGCATCTTTAACCGAGATCACGAATGCCTCAGGCGTTTCCATATAGTGTCGCAGGTATGTGAGTTCGTCCTTGCGAAGCCCGGCGTACAGATAGGGATATTCGCTAAAGATAGATATGCGGAGTGATGCCAGATCATCCAGGCATTCTGCAACAGCTGGTCCTGACAGCAGGGTTTCAATAATCACTGCTTTTCTCCGTCTGTCTCACTTAGTTTCTGCATAGCCACTGCCAATAGCTGAGAACGGCAGGTCGAGCCCTAGTTCAGGAACCTGCTTCGCTATCCAGGCAGTGAAGGTGTTACTGTTTGGCCCTGGAAAAGCTTTGTAGGTATCAGGCCATGGGTAACTTTTAGCCGCCTTGTCTACCGCTTCGACCAGTTTACCTGCCGGTTCGCCTCGAAATTCCTTGAGTAAGCGTGGGCGCTCTCCGAACCAATAGCGGTCGGGCAGATCCTTTTCGATACGCATGGCCGGCAGACCTCGGTTCTTTCTCCAGCCGATAACTTCGTACACTGTATATGATTCAGCGTTGACAGGTTTCGTCGCAACCCATGTATGGATGGCGAACCAACCACGCCATCCCCATGTGGATGCTCCATATACCTGAACTACCGCTTCACGGGTTGTGAGCGGATTGGGGGCGATTCCGGCTGATTCTCTGCTTGCAGTACGCCAGTCTTTTGAGGCGCAGCTGACAAGACTTAAAAACAGAGGTGTGAACAGTAGAAATCTGCTCGTAACTGTACGAAATGTTTTCACTATTATCCCTTTGACTTCATCTTCTGCATAAACTCTGGCACCTTCTCCTTCGGTACTTTGCATAACTGCTGCATCAGAGTAAAGAATCCGCACCCATAGGGCGCGGCTTTTAAATTCGCCCTCCATAGGAGGGCTGGCCCGGCCCCCAAGGGGGCGGGCTTGGAGTTGTGCCGCAGGTTGGTATATTAATCGCCCAGTTGTAACTGTTCCATTTGTTGTTCTTTCTTTTCCTGGAAGCGGACATACTTTCGTATCATGTCCGCATCAAGACCAACACTATCTACGCAATAGCCTTTTGCCCAAAAGTGGTTGCCCCAATAGGGCTTCTTCTTCAAATGCCGAAACTGCTGAAAGAGCTTCATAGAAGTTTGCCCCTTCAGCCGACCAAGCAGATCGGATATTGCTACTTTTGGTGGTATCATTACTACAAGATGCACATGATCAGGCTGCACATTCAGCTCTACTACCTCGCAGCCAGCATAACCACAGATTGCCATTATTCCGCTATCTGCAGCCTCTTTCACCGGTCCATGCAAAATACGATACCGGTACTTTGGCACCCATACGATGTGATATTGGCAATGCCATATCGTGTGTGATAACTTTCGAAACCTGCTGCTCACTGTGACCTCCTTACGCTCGAAGTTGCGGCAACAACTCGACATAAAGAATAGCAGTGAGCGGCTTATACAAGCCATAACCATCCGGGACCGGCATAGCCAGTCCACATTACCACACCCATAGGGTGTGGGTTTCTACTTCACACTAAACGGGACACTCTGGAGCCCATAGTCGTTCCGAATGTCTTCGATCATGCGAATCCATAAGTGAGCGGTCATTTCTGCGTCAGCAAGCGCCCGATGGTGGACACCGTCAGTCTTCAGTTTTTTGTATCGCACCAAAGTTTCAAGTTTATGATTGGGCGCTTCAGGGTACAACCGCCGGGCAGAAAGCATCGAACAGGCGAATTCATTCTGCCGCTTATGGTTGATCCGCTGCAGTTCTGCATCAAGAAAGCGGGAATCAAATGAGGCGTTGTGAGCAACCAGGTGGTGATTTGCAAGAAAAATCTTCAGTTTGTGCATCACTTCTTTGATGCCAGGTGCTGTAGATAGCATCCGGTTGGTAATACCGGTATATTCTTCAATAAAGCTTGATATCCGCATCTCCGGGTTCATAAGACTTTGGAAACGGTCCACAATCTGGCGGTTGGAGATCAGCACTGCTCCCACTTCAATCGTTCTGTCTCCATATCCGGGGGAAAGACCGGTAGTTTCAAAGTCGATGATGATTGTAGTGTAGTCTCCCATAATCAGAGCTTATTCAGTAATCCTTCCAAAATCGTCACCTCAGGCCTTCCCCAACTTTGTTTCAAGTCTTTCAATAACTTCTGCCACCGTCCCTTCAATATCATCACCGCGGACAGTGAAATAGAGAAACTGTCCCGTATGGTGTGACCAGAAAACATCTTCTACCGGAAGTGGTTCCAGTAAAGATGCTATTTTCTCATAAGAAATGAACGGGTCTCCGTCAGGCCACTTTCTGTCAAGTCTGGCCTGGTGAGCATCGGTTAAGGGAATTCGGTATGTTACGGAATAGACTTCTGCCTTCATTACTTCTTAATATATGCGTTCAGTCCAATAGTTATGGGTTTGCCGTCTACTTCAGCGGTGCTAACGGTATTCCCTCGGGAACTGGCTACCACTAGAGTCTTGCCTGATGAAGATGGAGTTGGTGCTTCCAGATCTATCTCAATGCACAGTTTATTGCCTTTTATTTCAACGTTCATTGCCATGTTGGTTCTCCTTATATACTGTCGTTAAGCTCTGTTTCGACAACCACATTATTTCAGTAGTTCTGTTTTAAGGTCATCATCAATATAGCTTTCTTCAATCGCCTCTCTAACCCATGATTCTTTGCATTGAGCCAATACTCCGGCGGCACCCTCCGCTACCGATGGAACGTTACTCCACAGGGCGTTGCGTATCGACCGCAGTTCATTTGGAGTTGCTTTCCTGCCATCAGCCCAGCTTCTGCATTGTTGACAGAGAAGTGCCAGCGTTTCCATGTTCGGTGGTACGTCAGGTTTATTATCCCAAATACGGAGGTCGTCTTTGCTTTCACACCACTCACATTTAAAGCCTGCCCTTTTACCGATGGACTTGCCAAAGGTGCTGATTTCATCAAGGCGGGCTTTATTCCCCTGATATCCTTTTGCCATAGTTTCTTCCTTTATGCGTTCCTCGTCTCTACAGCATTACCAAGTTGTTCGACACGCTTTTTAAATGGTACCGGGCATTAATACAGATCGAGCAGAGTTTGTAGACTTTGACCTGCAGCCATTTCGAAGGGTCGGTCAAAGAGCGGAGCCGGACTGAAATAGGGCATGCTTTGATCGGCATACCACCGTGCCGGATGCCGCAGGTTGCCGGG
>CAJBRY010000614.1 GCA_903958085.1 uncultured Geobacteraceae bacterium | reverse complement strand
CATTAAGCAGATCAACTAAATGCTTGTGCTGCTCATCTATGTTTTTGATGCCAAGTTCAAATCCTTTATCCCAGTCTATGAGTGGCATATCAAGACTCCATTTATGGTTATCTTATGGTAATCCGTTAGAATCCAATACGATAACTAACCATCAAATTGAATAGTGTGATAAATATACACTAAATCATGTGGTTTACAAAAAAAATCGTGGATTGCTGAGGTAGTATGAAAGGCTATGCTTATGACAATTCATAATCTGATTCAGTTGCGGGTCAGACCTTGAACGCCCAATTTAAGTCTATTGAAGGCACTTTGGTAGGGAAAAAAATTACTGAGGATTACGAATTTCCAATAGGATGTTTTGAAATTGCCTATTCAAAGCACTTTCATCGCCTGTTACGCGAGTATGGAAGTGATTAACCTTATCATAGCCAACCCTCTCATTCAGCAAAAGTAGACCATCGGCCGCTTTTTTCAGAAAAAAGATACTTTGACAGGTGCTTGTCCATTACGGTGGTGTGGTGAGCAAACCAGTCTGCAAGAAATATCTGAGCTTTGAAGATTAGGAACAGACTGTCGTACTCTCCGGAAAGAATTTCATTTTGCAATGTAAGAAAATAATTAATAAATCGCTTATGCTCGTTAATGTGCTCAATAAAAAACGGGTAAACGCATTCTGTCATTAGTGCTTCTTCGTGATGGAAGTGTTTTGCCGCATAATTCTTCAGAAATTTAAGCAGTTCTTCAGTTTTGCTGGTATCACCCTGCCGTATCAGCGGGGCGAGTTTATTTATATTCGCCAAAAGCTCCTGATGCTGTCTGTCAATGGAGTCTACACCAACTTCAAATTCTTTGCTCCATTCAAGGGTGCCATCCAGCTCGCCGGAACCCTCATGTACCCCCTCTCTTTCAAAAAGGTGGCATCTTTCCAGGTAAAGCTGGGCCGGTTTATCCTCTGGAGCCAGTATAAGGCATTCTTCAAAGAGTATACGGGCTTTTTCAATATTTTGAAGATGATAATAGGCCGCTGCCTCTTCAAATTTGTTTTTGGTCGCCTCTTTCTGCAGCATCAGTTCATGAGCATCATTTTCGAATACTTCATATATTGATTGGGGATGGTATTTCCCTTTGACCTTTATTCTGTCCAGAAAGCGAACTTTGTATGCTGACGGATCTTTCAGGGCATACAGGGTGCTTTCACTTATGATCAACTCCGTACCGTAGATTTTTGTCAGACTTTCAAGCCTGGCTGCCAGGTTCACTGCATCGCTGATAACCGTGGTAGACAAGCGGTCGATGGCTCCGACAGTTCCAAGCATCGCCATGCCCGTGTTCATTCCGAGACCTATTCTCATGGTTGGTCGCGATTTGCTTCCCCGAGTCTTGTTTAAATTGGATAGAGCTTCCATGATTTTTGAGGCGGCTTTTACTCCCTCCTCCGGAGTGTTTGGGAAAAGCGCCAACACACCGTCACCGATGTATTTGTCGACAAAACCATTACTGGAATGAATTTCAGAAGCTGCCTTGGAGAGAAACGAATTGACATATCCGAACGCATCGGAAGGAATCATTTTTTCAGAGTGGGCTGTAAAATCCCGAATATCGCAAAACATAATGGTCATGCGTCGTTCTACATGTCCACCAGGCTTAACATCCTTAATACCCTCAGCTCCCAATAAATTTATGAATTCAGACGGTATGAATTTGGCGTAGACATCAGTTTCGAAAGATGGAGCGAGCTGTTGCTTATGCTTGAGATGGTTTGCAATTCTCTGTTTAACGACCATCGTTTTAAATGGTTTTGTTATATAGTCTACAGCTCCAATAGCAAAACCGAGCAGTTCGCTTGGTTCATCTGCCAATGCGGTTAAAAACATGACTGGAGTATATTTAAGCTCGTCATGGTCTTTAAGTGCGCGACATACCTCAAACCCGTCCATTTCCGGCATCATGACATCCAGAAGTATTAGATCAGGCTGGTGCAGTTCAGCCATCTTCAGTGCAGCTTTACCATCTGTAGCACTAAAAACTTCGTAGTCATTTTTGAGCATCTCATAGAGTAACTGCTGGTTCTCAGGCGCATCATCCACTAGTAACAGTTTTTGCTTTTTAACTCTTACCACGGGTTCTCCTATGGATTTTTCAGTATTTCATCAACATTCAGCTAAGTTGGTATAGTCATCAAAATTGTATTTTCGACAAGAGCATAATAAAGCCAAATGCATCGCCACTTACAAACAGCTATTCTACTGAACAATCAATCTCTCCGCTTCTCTCATTGAGTGACAGTGAATGTGGGTGTTGAGTCAAACTATCCTTTGAATATATGCTCACGCCTGATTGTTTCCAAGCCATCCATAATAGTATGAGAAACATCTTCTACATCTTGCATCAACTGATTTGCCTTGCCATGATTTCCTGAATTAATTGCGGCTACAGCCTCTTTTGCTAGGGAGTGAATCCTTTCATGTGGAGCATCTATTGACTTGAATGAACTTAAATCTCCGCAAATATGCTTTCCTTCACCGTCGTACCATTTCCCAAATCGACATGTGTGGTGAGTGGGCAGGCCGCTTGGATCCAGGGATGCGTCTCCAATTATCGCAGACCTGATCTTGTTGACAAATAGTCGGTGGTCATTTGCTGCAACTGTCAGCATTAGAACTTCGCTTTCCCGAGTTTTGAATCTTCGTACTGTATCTTGAAGTTCCTCTGAAAGTTTGTTGAGGTTATTTGTTTCAGCGGTTGTCTCGTGTGATGCCTTTGCCACTTTAGAAAATGTTTCAGTAATTTTATGCATATTTGAACTGATCTCACTAGTAGTCGCTGTCTGCTCTTCTGCCGCTGTAGCAATTTGATGTATCTGTTGCGTCACCTCACTAATCTGATGCAGAATCCCCTGCAGAGCATCTCCTGATTTAGCAGCATCTTCTGTCCCCCTTGCAACTTCAGCAACACCTTCTTCCATAGATTGAACTGCTATTTTAGTTTCTTTCTGTATAGCCTTTATCATCTCGCCGATTTCCCGCGTAGCACGTGTTGTCCGTTCAGCAAGAGCCCTAACCTCATCAGCAACAACGGCAAAACCTCTTCCCTGTTCCCCTGCTCTAGCGGCTTCTATCGCTGCATTAAGCGCAAGGAGATTAGTCTGGTCAGCAATATCCTCAATTGTTCCAACAATCGCACCAATCTGATCAGACCGTATACCAAGACTTTCAATCACCACTGCCGTACTTTTTACCCGCTCGGAAATTCTTGTCATACCATCCACAGTAGCCTGAATAACTGATGCTCCTTCGGAAGCAAGCTTGCTGGAATGTTGAGAACTCTCAGACGCCATGGAACAGTTCCTAGCAATATCTTCTGATGTTGCTGACATTTCT
>CAJBRY010000613.1 GCA_903958085.1 uncultured Geobacteraceae bacterium | reverse complement strand
CCTCTACTCGGGATAAATGCAAAAGGAAACCTAAGCCCTATAAGACCTATGTTTATAGCATATTACACAGATGTTATGAGAGCTAGAAACAGTGGGCCCGAAAACACTCTTCTGGCTGCTGAATGGCGGGCATATTTCCCGCATACAGTTCAGCGTGGTTCTGTAACTTGTGATGGGTGTCACGACAATCCGAGCCGCTTTCTGCTAGAGCCTGCATCATCAAGGATTTTCATTCTTGAAAATGACGGAATGGGGTTGGAATCGTTCTGGTCTCAGAAAGGGCAGAAGGTCACTAACGGCAGATTCATGGATTCAGCCAGATATCTGCGAATGAGCAGTAAAACTCCGGCATATACGAAAGTGTACATAGAAAAATGGAAAAACTTTCTCAATCGCGTAGAAAATTCATCACAACACTGACTCTGCTCTGTCTGTCTGGCGGATTGCTTGTGCGTTATCTAAAACCCGGCAACTTCGCTAAAAGAAAAGTTTTGGCAACAGCAGACGCCAAGAGTGTACCTTTTAACGGTGCTCTCATTTTCAACAATGAACGTCTTGCATTGATGCGGGATGAAGGCGGTTTCTATGCTCTAAGTCTGGTCTGTACTCACCTTGGCTGTACTGTAAAAGTTACTGAAAATGCACTCTCATGTCCTTGCCACGGCAGTGTCTTTGACCGACGTGGAAATGTTACCAGAGGGCCGGCGTATAAACCGCTTATCGAATTGGAAGCAGTGTTGCGTAACGGCATGGTTGAAATTTACTGAAAATGTTAACGGACTTTTTCAAACATATCTTTCCCCGGGTTGTGCTAAAGCGTAATCTGCGTTTGAGCTATACTTTCTGTCTGGGTGGGCTTGCCTTCACTGCATTTATGATTATGATGGCTACCGGGATGTTACTGCTGATCTATTATCAACCGACACCTGATCGTGCGTATAACTCAATTCTCTTTCTGGAATCCTCCGTGTTTGGCGGAAAGTATCTTCGCACCCTTCATCGTCTGACATCACATGCCTTGTTGGTGCTGATTTTGCTGCACACGTTGAGGGTTATTCTGACTGGTGCTTACCAACGCCCACGACAACTAAACTGGGTAATCGGTTGCCTGCTCCTTCTCCTTGCAGTTTTTGAGGCTTATACCGGTTACCTGCTGCCGTTTGACCAGTTGGCTTTTTGGGCCACGCAGACAGGGATGGAGCTGTTGACATCAATACCGTTCGGAGGTTTTTTGCGTTCCTTGCTCATGCCAGACGGAGTAGGGCAGGTTCTGTCATTACTTAGATTCTACGCGCTCCATATTGTAATCATTCCGCTTGGGATTTTGTCGCTGTCACTGCTGCATTTCTATCGGGTCAGAAAGAACAAGGGGGTATTGCCGTACTTATGAAAAGCGGGTATGTAAAAAGCTACCCTGAATTTTTCAGACTTATAAGCCGTTCAATATACGCTCTTATTGCATTGTTGCTGGTGCTGGCGGCGTTTATTCCAGCTCCGCTTCAGGAACAGGCGAACCCGGCAGTTACTCCCAACCCGGCTAAGTCAGCCTGGTTCCTGCTTTGGATACAGGAACTGGTAAGTTGGTCAAGTGTTATGATTTATCCGGTAATATTGTCAGGGTGTATATTTATAGCTGTTCCATGGCTTCCGGTTGGCTCCTCACGACATAGTGCAAAATGGTTTCCGCCAGAGCAGAGTATATTTTCAGCTATTATCGTATTTCTGACTTTGATTATTATCTCGTTGACGATAGTTGCATATTTTTTCAGGGGGACTAATTGGTCCTTTACATACTGATTTCATTTATAATTTTATCTGTATCTCCAGCCTCTGCTGAAAAGAAGCCACTTTGTCTCAAGTGCCATTCAGTTCATTTTGAAGGTCGTGGCAGTTGCATTTATTGTCATAAAGGTAATCCGGAATCTGTCCGAAAAAATATTGCCCATACTGGGATTCGTACAGGTAAATTTACACGTTTTACTGCTTATAATGAATTTGAGGTGAGAGATGCAGAACGTCTGATGGTTGAACTGGCCT
>CAJBRY010000612.1 GCA_903958085.1 uncultured Geobacteraceae bacterium | reverse complement strand
TGCGCTATTAACGCATACGGCTCTTCAATAGCATTCACATCAGGTAACATAGTTGACATAAAAGTTATGATATACTTGCGGTAGAGGTAAAGGATTGTTTTTCAAATACCTGCTGAAAGTTTCCCAGTTATAGCTTTTCATTTGGCTTCTTCGATTTAGACATCTCAAAACAATTCTTACAACTACTTGAAAGAACTGTTTAATACTTCTCGTATTACCGCTCACTCCATAATAACGGAAATGCCCCGTTAATTTTGATCGCAGTACTTTCCACCATTCTTTTACCGGACTTTTACTCTTAGCTTCCTTCAACCACAATTTTAGTTCCATCAATTTTGATGCCATCTTCTTTCTGTCGGTTTTACGTCCAAGCAAGAAATTTCCTTTCCTTGATTTCCCTACATAATGAGTGAATCCGAGAAAATTAAAACTTTCAGGTCTTTCACCTTTGCTTTTCGCATTTTTAACCGAGTACCGTCCAAACCCTATTATTCGTGTTTTGTCTTCGGCGAGTGAAAGATTGAACTCTTCTACTCTCGCCCGTAGCATCTCATAAATTTTATCGGCATCATCTTTGAATTGCACACAGATAACAAAATCATCTGCATACCGAACTATTTCTGCAACACCTCTGCATTGCCCTTTCACCCGTTTTTCAAACCATAAGTCTAGCACATAGTGAAGATACACATTTGCGAGAATTGGAGATATAATTCCGCCTTGCGGAGTACCTTTATCAGTCGCAAACAGTTTCTCTTCCTCCATATAACCATTCTTCAGGAATCTACCAATTAATCGCAAAAGATTGGGATCGTCGATTCTGTGAGCCAAAAATTTCATCATCCATTCATGACATACGTTGTCGAAAAATCCTTTGATGTCAGCGTCGATGATATGATTGATAGGCTTGGTCATTATGATTTCATCCAGCCGTTTGAGTGCTTGATGAGCGCTTCTTTCAGGTCTGAATCCGAATGAAAAATCAAGAAAATCTTCTTCATAGATTGCATTCAATATTCTAGCTATGCCTTTTTGTACCACTTTGTCTTCTACCGACGGAATACCAAGTGGGCGCAACTTCCCATTTGTTTTTGGAATATATGTCCGTCTTACCGGCTGTGGCTTATATGCCTGCCGTTTCATACTCTCCACCAGATTTTCAAGATTCGTTTCCAGATTCTTTCCGTATTCTTCTACGCTTACACCATCGATACCAGTTGCCTTGCCTCGCTTCAACATGCCATAACATTCTTTCAGGTTTGATACGTTTAGAAGATATGCGACATTATTGATTTTGCACTTCTTGTCCCCTTTGGCTACTTCTGTTATGAGATTCAGTTTCGTCTGCATGGTTTCAATGTCTCTTGTACAATCCACGTTTCCCTTTATCTCTACATGCTACTGCTGATCCCTTCGAGTAAGCTACAAATAAATCTGCGCTCTCACAGGCCGTTACCCTGCTACTCCTCTACTATGAATCAGTCCGACTTCCTGACAGTCATCTTCTCGGCCTCTCCTCTTCAGATTGTGCCTCGAATAGCCTCATGTGCGGGCAACTGCCAGGATCTCCCAAGTTCCTAAACATTCCATTCATAATCATACCACGGACTCTGACCCCGATAGAGAATGAAGTATCTCACCATGACGATACTCCATTTGTTGCATTCCAGATGACGCCAAACTGTCTGCCTCTACGACTATAGCTTTACGGGGCTCAATACCTTCACTTTCGTTGCGGTCTGACTACTTCCTTCCAGTGGCTTCATTGTGTTCGTTACCTTGCACAATGCACTTTGGGTGACAGGCGGCTGGTTAACCTTACCTGTGTTGGACTTGAACCAACAAGAACATCCAAGCTTTCCTTGGCGCACGGCGTCCGCCCAACATTGGCTTAACTCGCGAAGGCGTTGGCGCGATTTTTGCCGAGCGTAGCGGACGGCATAAAATCGTGACAATGACTGAGTCGATGTTGAAGCCGTTGTTAGAAATCTTACAAAAAACTCATTCGCCAGAAGCTAAAACGCACTCTTCAGGACGTCTTTTTGTCAGTATTGCGAATGCAATGCTGCAATTCTTCCGGCCTCTTCGTGCGTTTTGGCTTCTGTCAATATCGCACAAAAAAAGTTCCTTTTTTTATTTATCCGAATATTTATTTTCACTGCTGTCCAAGATAATTTCATCCTACTAGCTCCAATTGTAAAGCACAGATATTAGGATCATGAATTGGAGGTGGCTGCAATGTACCTGAAAACCAAGCATGTAGATCAATATGCTGAAATAATGAAACTGATATCTCGGAAATAAAATGGGTGAAACGTTTTGTAATGCAACCGGTCGTTTTTTTAAGCATCATAAACAGTAGGTAAACAATCATCGCAATCCATATTTGTGTCTTCACCGCATTTTCTGAGGTTCCATAGAAACGTTTTATTTTTAGATTTTGCTTAATCGCCTTGAAAAACAATTCTATCTGCCAACGCTTCCGGTATATTTCAGCAACTTTTTCTGCGGTACAGCTTCTCATATTCGTAAGCAGGACAATGGCTTTTCCTGTCTCACTATCAACGGCACGAATACGCCTGAGTTCATTTGAACATTTACTTTTAGCCGTCTGTCCCGTGAACTGAATAATATGATCGCTTGTAATTTTTTTGGTACGAGTTTTTCTTCTTTTTACAACCTTGTAGTCTGCATTATCTTTAAGCCTGGTAACGAAATAGACACCGTTATTACAAAATTCGGAAAACTGGACGTAATTATTGTATCCCCTGTCAAAGGTGACAATATCGCCACTTTTTAGCTTCATTTTTCCAAGCGTGTTATTCTCATGCTCTTCTGCATTTGTAACAAATAAATACTCAGGAACTGACTCTCCGACGTCATATTTAACATGGATTTTTAC
>CAJBRY010000611.1 GCA_903958085.1 uncultured Geobacteraceae bacterium | reverse complement strand
TTGAGTTTCAGGATGACGGTTCAAACATAGTTCGCAGATATATTCCTACACTTGCGTATGCACCGCTTGAAAATCTTAAAGTTGTTGCAGAATATAAGTATGAGTACGGAAGAACATCAGCAAAAACTGATATTGAAAACCAGGTTGGAACTCTCGGTGTAACCCTCAGCTTCTAATTATTTTTTGCATTGACTGGATTATTTTTTTTACTCTGATATAATTACGCCGTAATGAGAACGCTATTAAGGAGCAATTATGAAAAGGTATGTAACTGTGGCGGTACTTTTGGCACTTTCAATTTATACAGTAGCTGAAGCGCGAATAAAGGTTACTGGGCGTGGTGCTAAAATGAACTTCAGTCCCGAAGGCATTCCTGATATGTACAAACCTTCATTTGATCTTATGCAGGCAAAATGCGGCATCAAATGTCATAACATGGAGCGTACAGTCATTGCAATTCAGACTGGCAAGGCACCAATAACCGGGCAGCCTTTTAACAAGCAGGCCGTAAAAGCATACGGAATCAAGATGTTGCGAAAGCCTAATTCCGATATGAATAAGAAAGAAATTCGAGATGTTGTTGTGCTATTGAATTACTTTCTGGATGAGAACGCCAAGTAACTTCTCTACACCGATAGATTTGAGACAAGAAAAGGCCACGCTTAATTCAGCACGGCCTTTTCTTGTGTGTAAGCGTGGTGAGCTTTAATAATCATCCGAGGATCCGCCGCCATCAAAGCCTCCACCACCGCCAGAAAAAGTGTCTCCACTGTTGGAAGATCCGCCACCACCACCAAAAAAACCCCCACCCCATCCGCCGAAACCACCCCCACCCCAATATCCTCCTCCGCCGAACAATGAGGAAAGGGACATACTGAGAAGCATTCCGGCTAAAAGGCCGAATACCGCCAGAAGAACCAGAGTAATAACGCCCATTCCGGGGAAGGCAAAATACCCAAGCAGTGGAAGTCCGACCGCCCCGGCAGCACCGCCCAGATAGCGTGAAAACATGCCAAGAACTGCAGCAACTACTACAGTTACCAATAACATGTTTAGAAATGACGGAGATTTATTCTTAGCTGTGCCCATTTGCCTGGTTGTCTGCCCGGTTCCTTTGAATTCGCCTTTAGTCGCTGCAATTATGCTGTCAACACCAATGTTTATGCCCTGCTCGTAGTTTCCGGATTTCAGGTGCGGCCGCATGACATCTCTGATTATTCGTCCAGAAGTAATATCCGGAAGAACACCCTGCAAACCCATACCTACCTCAATACGAACCTTCCGTTCTGTTTGGGCAATTACCAGCAGCACCCCGTTATCTCTACCCTTCTGGCCGATTTTCCACGCTTCAGCAACACGGATCGAGAACTGGTCTATGTTGTCTCCTTGTAATGAGGGGACTGTAAGCACGACAACCTGGTTTGATGTTTCACGTTCAAAAGCAGCAAGCTTGAGTTCCAGACGTTGAAGCGATTCGGGAGAAAGCATACGCGCCTGATCATTTATCCTGCCAGTCAGTGCCGGCGCTTCAAGCGCCAGCAACTGGATTGGAAATATCAGCAGAATAAATATCAAATAAGCTTGCTTCACATTCATGGAATCAACAATGCCTCAATCAGAATTTTATTTTTGGAGCAACTTTAGCGCCCTCTTCAGCTTTGAACGCCTCTTTACGCTGCAGATGCAACATCAAAGAATTCGTCATAGAATTTGGGAAAGTACGAATACTGGTGTTAAAAATCTGAACAGAGGCATTGTATCGTTCACGCGCTACATTAATTCGATTTTCAGTCCCTTCAAGTTGTTTTTGAAGATCAAGAAAATTCTGATTTGCCTTCAGATCAGGATATTTTTCCACAACGACCATCAAGCGGGAGAGTGCTCCGGAGAGTTCTCCCTGTGCCTGCTGAAACTTGTTCAGAGTTGCCGGATTATTCAGTACATCTTTTGATACCTGCATGGAGCCGACCTTTGCCCGCGCTTCAGTTACAGCCTTGAGAGTATCTGCCTCATGTTTGGCATATCCTTTTACAACTTCCACAAGATTTGGAATCAGGTCAGCGCGACGCTGATAGGAAGATTCAACATTTCCCCATGCTGCGATTACAGCCTCTTCGTTGGCTTGCATGACGTTGTAGCCACAGCCGGACAACAGTGTGACAAGTGCAAACAACCAAATTTTTACAAACATTTTTTTCATGGTAACTCCTCCGTTTTTATTGAGTATTTGTCAAGCTTCTCCATCTCTCCTGCCATAATGAATTTTCATTCCGGTCAGGATAGCATTGCATAGGAGTGGTGTAATGTTCGCCAAAATAACCGGGAGATCGTTCTTAAAAATACCGTATATCAACCAAAGTGCAACTCCAAACGAAAGCAGAAGCGGCTGCCAGATAGAAATATCACGAACATGCCGGGTTTGCATTGTTTTTACCAGTTGCGGGATTGAGGCAACACTGGTCAATATTCCGGCAACAAAACCGACAAGATTGATTGTCGTCTCCGTCATGAACGTTTCCTGCCGTCAAACGCCGAACTGGCCCAGTCGATTTGAGTCAGCATTCCACGCAGTACAGTGACCTCACGACTGTCGAGATTTGCACGGAAAAATATCCGTCTCAGAGAGCGCATAATATGATCAGGGTTTTGCTCATTCAGAAAACCTACCTTGCTTAGAGTGCTGTTCAAATGGGTAAAAAGTGACTCCATCTCTCCAGAGTTTGCAAGTTCAAGAGGCCTTATACCTCCTACTGGCTCCGCAAACTTAGCCAGTTCGTAGCAAAACAGCAGGATAGATTGTGCGAGATTAAGTGAACCATACTCAGCAGAGGTCGGGATAGTGGCGTGCCAGCGACAAAGCGAGAGTTCTTCAGTAGTCAAGCCGTTGTCTTCACGACCAAAAATTATGGCTCCATGGCAATCATAAGAAATCTGTTCTCTGAAGCGATTCGCAACTTCAGTGGGTGAAAAAATCTCCTGCCTGTATTTACCATGACGTCTCGTAGTCCCAACAGTCAGAGTGCAATCAGCTGTTGCTGAAGCCAGATCCGGAAAGATTTCAGCCGACTCAAGCAGATCCTTTGCTGCCACGGCAAACTTCAGAGATTCCGGGTGGAAACGGTCGCAGCCTTTTACTATACGTAGTTTTGTAAAACCCATATTTTTCATTGCACGGCACGCCATGCCAATATTTCCGGGTGATTGCGGCTCAACGAGAATTATATATATACAGTTATTCAAGATGGTGCCCTTCGTAATATCTTCAAAGCTCTTATTCTTACCAATCGATCTCTGGCAGGCTTTTTTAATTTCCAGACATGCCAGGCGTGTGCGCACCACGCAGTAAAGATCAGGCCAAGCAGAACTACAACCAGATAATGCTCATAGTTGCTTACATTATCAAGTAGTAGTGAAGCGCTTTTTCCGAAAATATATCCTCCAAGGGAAAAAATGATTGACCAGGCAAGAGCACTGACTAAGTTTATCCACAAAAATGTGCGGGGAGCAAGGTTTGTAATGCCGAGAATTATGGGGAGAACTATTCTGAATCCGTATGTAAAGCGTGAAATGAAGGCAACAAAATTCCCATACTTTTCAATCAGTTTGAGTGCCTGCCTGAATTTCTTTGCAATAGAGTGAAAACGCTTAAGAAGTCCTCTCCCTTTTGAACGCCCCAGATAAAAATAGAACTGATCTCCAAGAAAAGAACCTGCCCATGCAGTACAGATCACTCCTGTAATTCCAAGATAACCCTGAAAGGCAAGAAAGCCGGCCAGAAGCAGTATCGCCTCCCCTTCTAGAAAAGTTCCGGCAAACAGAACCCAATACCCGTGAAGTTCCAGATATTCTTTGAAAATTTGCTGGAGATGCACAGTCAGGCTCTGTTAAAAATTCTATACAGCAAGACGACCGGCTATTTCAGATTTCATGAGATCAATCATCTCATCAATGCGAGCATTTGAGTCAATAGCCAGTGCATCTGACTCAACCTGATCAAGGAAATGAGTCATTTTTGCATTGTCGAGAAGTTGTGAAGGGCCGCCAATACCTTTTATTCTGTTTTCTACAATATTGCGCCCGGCTTTTGACAGATATGCGGAAGCAACTTCCGAAATATCATCGACAAGTACACTTAACTGCTTTTCGCTTACTCCCGAAAAGGATGTGAAAATTGTTTCTGCCTCTTTCTGACGAGGTGCAGAGTTTCTAGCCTGAGCAGCTTCCCAAAGCTTCCCCAGATTAACCATCTGTAGCAGATCATACTGCATCAATTCTTCAAGTGACTTGGTTGTGCAAATTTCTAGGCGCGCACCTGGTAGAGCGGCAATTCGCCTTGACTCATCGGGAGAAGATTCGATTGTGCTGCCAGTATTATAATAAAAACCAATTGGCAGACCATCCTTATAAAACATCATGGCAGAATTGATGGTGGTGTAAAATCGGACTACTCCATTTGCTCCCTGAACTTTTAGGCGGGCCAGGACGGCCTTGACATCAACCTGCCTCACCTCTTCTCCGTCAAACAGTCTATTGCCGAGAGTCAGTGAATGGGCACAGACGGCTAGATCCGTCGTCATGCGATAGACATTGATTTCCCCGCCGGACAAAATAACCTTGTCAAACAAGATCGCAATAGCTTCAAATCCGGTTTTGTCGCGCCCATCCTCGCTGGCAAGAGCACATAGCATTTTTCCTTTTGCAAAGATTCCATAAAATTCAAATTTTGTAGCTGTATGATGAATATATCCTGTAAATCCACCGTTGCCGAGTTTTTCCAGGACATCAGGGATGACAATTTTGTTTGCCGCAATCTTTTCGTACAGCGGATTTGCTTTTGGCAGGAAACGCATCTCAACAGCCTCCATATCAATTTGGTTCTTAGTAAGAGAAATTTGTTCTAATTTAGTACAAATATTCGTCGTACCGTAATGTATTTTTGTGGTCATGTCAAAGCAAAATCAAATTGCATAAAACCTTGAATATCCTAGTATAACCAATATATTAAGCTTGACAAGCTTCTGCTGTTACAGTAGTTTTTAGTTGTTTTTGAGTTCTTGGCAGCATTAGTAGTTATTAGGCCTTTTTGGAACGAGGGGATTAATGGCGGTAATTTCTAAAAAAGACAAGCTGATTGAAGAGGCTCAAAAGCTAGTTTCGCGTGCCCTGTTTGATAAGGCAGCCAAAGTTTATGAGCAGATTCTTGAGCTTGAACCCGCTGCTATCAATCATCGTCAGAAACTGGCAGAGCTCTTAATCAAGTGCGGCCGACATGATGATGCTCGCAAACAGTTTGAGACTATTGGGAAGCATTATTCAAAAAACGGTTTTTATCTAAAAGCAATCGCTGTTTACAAACAACTTCAGAAGCTTTTTCCTTCTGACATTTCACTCACCATGACTCTTGCAGAATTGAACGAGAAGCATGGTCTTGTTGCTAACTCCCTTTCCGAATACAAAATTGTATATGATTTTCACGAAAAAGCGGGGAACATCCCAGAGTCACTAAACATACTTGACAGGATGCAAAATGTTGATCCTCAGAATGTTCCAATAAAAATCAAACTAGCTGATGCCTTCATTCAACAGGGGAAGATGGCGGAATCTTATTCCGTATTTGCAAAAACTGCCTTATTGCTTATTGAGCGCAGGGACAATGCAACTCTTTCCAAAGTGTTCAGCCGCATTCAACAGCTTTTCCCAGACAAACCAGATTTTATGATTGAAATTCTCGGAGAACAACTAAAGCAGGGTAGCGTTTCATCTGCTATTGACACGATTCAAGGACTTCTGCGCAGCAATCCTAACAACAAGCCGGCATGGGATCTCATTGTTAATGCTTATCAGCTTCTTGGACAACCTCAACGCGTCAAGGTCGCCTGTCAGCACTATCTGAAGTTTTTCCCTTCAGAACCTGCCGCGATGTATGGTCTTATCTCTTCAAGCACTGCAGAGAAAAACCTAGCTGTAACACTCGAACTTTTGGACCAGTACGAGGATGAGCTTATATCTGCTGGATATCTGCAACAGCTGGAAGAGACATATCTGGCTCTTGACAAACTGGATCCAATCAACATCAGGGTTCTTGAAGGGCATGTCAGAGTCGCAACTGCTACTGGCGACAAGAGTGAAGTGATTTCACTAACGTCAAAATTACAGTCTCTGCGATCTGTTTCTGGTGGAGCAACTGCCCAGGAACCTCCACCCGCTATTTTGGCAGAAAGCCCATTCGGTGATTTTGAGTTTGAATCCAGTGATCAAACCTCTTTTGTCGAAAGCTTCTCTGACCAGATGCCGGCTTCTGCTTTTGAAATTTCTGAAATTGCGGCAGAAGAAACAACAGTTTCGAATCCAGTAACCTTTGATGCAACAGTTGATTTGCTGCAGCAGCCCGAAGAAGATATTGAGATTGATATAGAAATCGATCTTGACTCACCATTCGGAACATTAGAGTCTGAAGCTGATACCACTATAGCCCACGATAAATGGCTGGCTTCTGTCGGTGATCTGTTTGACACAATATCTACTGCGCCGCGTGGAGTTAAGTTTGGAAACGAGATGGACAGCTCTGACGCGCAATCTCATTTTGATCTTGGACAGGCCTTTAAGGAGATGGGCTTGTTCGACGAGGCAATAAACGAATTTCGTCAGGCATCACAAGAGACATCGCGCCGAGTTGAATGTCTTTTAATGCAGTGTGCTTGTTTGAGAGAAAGGGGAGAGGTTGAAAAAGCCATATCCATGCTGCAGGCTCTACTGAAACCTGGATTGAACGAAGAAGAAAGTTGTGCAATTAAATATGAGTTGGCTATAGGATACGAGACCATAGGAAAAATGGATGAAGCGAGCGTCATCCTTAATGAAATAAATTCTGTCAATCCTGAATTCAGGGACGTAAGTTCACGCTTAGACGTGTCTAATGCAAAAAACACTCTGGATTTTTCTGATGAGGATCTGAATGACTTTGGACTAAAATAGTTAGTAAACAATGATTGGTTACCAATCAATATGGTAAATTTGCAATAAACTCCAAGGAGGTTGTTAGATGAAAAAAACTCTTTCTGTTCTGCTGTTTTTAGCGTTGTTGGTATCCATGCATTCTGCTGCATTTGCTGCAGAGTTGATTGATGTGAAGCCGATTGTATCAGGGAGTGTTGTTTCGGTTGAAATATTGGCTGATACGGCAATGACTTATACCTATTACAAGGTTCCAGGCCAGGCTAGAGCAGTTGTTGATATTGCCGAAACTGATCCGGAAAAAGTCGACCCACTCATAGTTGTGAACAAAGGTGCCGTTGCAAGCATAAGTGTCGATAAAGCCGAGCTTTCTGGCATGGTGGTAAGTAGAATCATTTTCAATCTTGCAACTGAATCAGACATATCTGTTACAGCCTCTACAGATCGTAAAAAACTGACTGTGGTTTTTGGAGGTTCTGTGCCTCCTCCGGTAAATACTGAACCTGTTCAGGAGTCTAAACCGGAACCAGAGGCTAAAGAGGAGGCTCCGACTTTACCATCTGCCAAAGCGGATTTGCCAGGAACTCCTCCAACTGCTGGGACGCCACCGGAAGATGATCCACTTGGTCTTGATGAGCCTGCTGCAAAGCCAGCACCTGAAGTTGCAAAATCAGTTCTTTCGGCGGCCGCAACGGCTTCAATTGAAAGTGCTGCACCACAACCCGCAAAAGTTGCACCCCGCCTTTCAAAGCTAGAGCCGGTTGTTCCGGTTTCATCTCCATCAGCAAATTCTTCCGCACTTGCAATTGCTGAAATTGCCGTTGGTTCATCTTATATTGAAGTACGCACCACCAGGCCGGTTTCGGATTACAAATTATTAAAACTCTCCTCGCCACAGCGTCTTGTAATTGACATCCCAGGAGAAAAGATAAATCAGAAACCAAAGTCTTACACCATCAACAGGTTTGGAATTTCAAAAGTTCGTGTCGGAATATCTCCAAAGAATGTTCGAGTTGTATTTGATTCTGCCAAAGAAGGATTTCCAGTATACAACGTTACAAATTCTGAAGACGGGCTCCGTGTAAACTTCAAGTAAAGACCATATTCATTTAACAAACAAAAGGACTTGTCCAAAGTTGACAAGTCCTTTTGTTTGTTAAAATTTATTGTCTGAATATTTCTATCGTTCCATTCCGAGGCTACTGTTACTTCTCATTTGTATCGCCAAAAAAGTCAGAGTAAGGTTTCAGCAAAGATTGACATCAAAAGTATCGTTTCAATAGTCCGGCGAATACTTGGCCATGGCGTGCTTCATCCTTGCACATCTCATGAACGGTGTCATGAATGGCGTCGTAGTTAAGTTGTTTGGCTTTAGTTGCCAAATCTTTTTTGCCTTTGCAAGCTCCGTTTTCAGCTTCTACACGCATTGCAAGATTGGTCTTGGTGTCAGCCTTTACAACTTCACCTAACAACTCAGCAAACCTGGCCGCGTGTTCCGCCTCTTCAAAGGCGATACGCTTGTAGGCTTCAGCCACTTCCGGATATCCTTCGCGGTCAGCCTGACGACTCATGGCCAGGTACATCCCGACTTCTGTACATTCTCCCATGAAGTTCCTTTTGAGACCTTCGATGATTTCTTGATCAACGCCTTGAGCCACACCGATTCTGTGCTCATCAGCCCAACTAAGGTCGCCGTCGACTTTGAGGACAAATTTATCGGCAGGAGCCTTGCATTGTGGGCATTCGGCCGGTGGGGCGTCTCCTTCGTGGATATAGCCGCAGACAGTACAGACAAATTTCTTCATTTCGCTTTCCTTTCCAGTTTAGAGATAATTGTTTCAACTGCTGTAAATCTTAATGTTACAGTAATTACAAGAGCATGGGAACACAAAAATCAATAGGTAAATGTTGAACTGTCACCTATAAATCTTCAGGCATGCAGACGTTTTTGGCTGAATTTGCAACATTTCCACAGTTTTCACACCGGAAAGCCGGATGATCTGTAACCTTTTTTATGATGTCCCACTCTTGCTGGCTTTCCAATTCACAGATATGACCTTGGTGTTCCTCACTTGCCCGGCAGGTTTTCTTTTCAGTTCTTGGTGACATGGCATGCTCCTTTAGCACAGCGAACTACGGTTACATATATTCGGCATTTATCTTATCCAGCGAGGCTGACAAAGGGCGCAATTTTTCATCTGGCAGATGGGTCAACGGAATGTCAACCAGTCTTTCATGTTCAACAAGAGTCTGCCTCTTTTCGTTCAGATACAGCAATCCTGTTGTGAAAATCTGCCCGGATTTCTCCTCTTCCAATAACTTGATGGCCGCCATCCGATCGGTCGGGTTGTACTCCTGGCCAATCTTTTTGAGGCGTATGATTGATCCATCGTGCATCGTAACTTCGCGTATTGAGCCAGGTTCATATTCAGACTGGATCTCGTTATGTTCCAAATGAATAAAACTTATCTCATGCAGCGGTATCTCGTGATCCTTTCCCCAAACATAACTTTTGGTCGACCCTTCTCCGTTGTTGAAGGTTACGCAAGGGCTTATGACGTTCAACACCGCTGTGCCGCGATAAGACAAAGCAGCTTTGAGCAGTGTCTGCAGTTGCTTGGGGTCTCCGGCAAACGATTTGGCAACAAAACCGCATCCGGCAATAATAGCTTCAAGGCAGAGGTCAAACGGCGGCATTTCGTTTAAGCCACCATGCTTCAACTTCTGACCCAAATCGGCGGTAGCGGAGAGTTGCCCCTTGGTTAGGCCGTAGACCCCGTTGTTCTCGATTATGTATACCATATCTACGTTGCGGCGTAGCAAGTGCTTGAACTGCCCCAGACCGATTGACCCAGTGTCTCCGTCGCCGCTGATACCTATTGCAACCAGATCTTTATTGACGGTTGTTGCTCCTGTTGCAAGAGATGGCATTCGTCCATGCAAACCGTTGATGCTGTGGGAACGACCGAGGAAGTAGGCCGGACTTTTGCTTGAACAGCCGATGCCACTGAATTTGGCGATCTGCGTCGGATCTAGAGAAAGCTCGTAAGCGGCACTGATGATCACATTGGCTATCGAGTAGTGACCACAACCGTTGCAAAGTGTTGAAGGTGAACCGCTGTAATCGGCTTTGCTTAAGCCAATACGGTTGAGTGCAACAGATTCAGGTTTTACTGTAGAAGTCATAGTTTCACCTCTGCTTCCAGCTTAATAATGGTTTCACTAATCCAGCTTGCTGTCAAGGGGAGACCATCGCATTTGCTGACTGAAACAATGCGATTTGCATCGGCAGGTGTATGCAGTTGTACAAGTGAATGCATCTGGCCATCAAGATTGTTTTCGACGACGTATATTCTTGAATAGTTTGAGATGAACTCTGACAGTCGGTTCCCCAAGGGGAGCGCACGGAGTCGCAGGTAGGACGTGGAGATACCGGCACCATCCAAGAGATCACGTGCTTCCCGGATTGCTGAATCGTTACTGCCGTACGATATGAGTCCGACTTCAGTATCATCAATAAGATCAACAACCGGTGCAGGAACGATTGTACGAGCGTAGTCATGCTTTTTTGACAGTCGAATCAGATTGGCCGACCAATCTTCGGGGCGTTCACTGTAAGCTGCTGCCTCGTTGTGGCCGGTGCCGCGGGTGAAATATGCAGCTTCTGGATGATTTGTGCCGGGAAGAGTTCGGTAGCAGATACCATCTCCATCAACATCGGCGTAACGTTTCCATTCTCCATTCAGGCGCATGAGATCTTCTGAAGACAGAACCTTGCCGCGATCAAGTGGTTTATCGGGATACTCAAACGGCTTAGTCGGCCAGAGGCTCAAGCCGAGATCAAGATCGCTTAACACTACTACCAGTGTTTGCAGACGTTCTGCCAGATCAAGTGCCGTACTGCCAAACTCGAAACATTCGGTTACAGATGCAGGTATCAGGCAGACATGTCTGCCATCTCCATGACCAAGCGTGTAGGCGGCCATGATGTCATCCTGCGCCACGCGTGTAGGCAAACCGGTGGAAGGCCCCATACGTTGCACATCCCAGATTACGGCCGGTATTTCTGCAAAGTAGGCATACCCCGCAAATTCAGCCATCAATGACAAACCTGGCCCTGAGGTTGCCGTCATTGATCTGGCACCGGCCCACCCGGCTCCAATAACCATTCCGATAACTGCCAGTTCATCTTCCGCTTGTACTATTGAATATGTAGCTTTACCGTTGACTTCACGGCGAAGTTTTGGGAGATATTCACTTAGATTATCCACAATGGATGTCGATGGCGTGATCGGATACCATGCCACAAATTGTACTCCGCCGAAGATCGCTCCGAGCGCGGCAGCGCTATTTCCGTCAATAAGGAACGTTCCATCGGTCTTGTTCATTCGACTGATACGAAACGGATCATTTTTGGTAAGATTCTCCTCTGCCCAATTATACGCAGCTTTAACCGTATTATAGTTCAGGCTGATAGCTTTCTCCTTGCCGCCCAAATTATATGACAAAGCAGCTTCTATCTCTTTCAGATCGATATTCAACAGATACGCTAGCGTGCCAACATAGACCATGTTGGCGATGTATGGCCTTAGTTTGGTATCTGCACCCGACCTGGCGACAAGTTCGTTGACCGGCATAGGATAAAAGGTCACGTCGTCTCGCTTGACCGGGAGTTCTTTTTCGTTCGGATAGAGGCAGATGCCACCTGATGACAGTTTTTTTATGTCTTCAGAGATCGATACCATGTTCATCGCCACTAATATTTCCGCCTGTTCACAACGGGCAATGTACCCGTACTTACTTAAGCGAATGGTGAACCAGGTTGGGAGTCCTTGAATATTGGATGGAAAAATGTTTTTGCCACTGACCGGGACGCCCATCTTGTGGATGGCTCGAAGCAACGTGTTGTTGGCGGTTTGGCTGCCGGAACCGTTGACCGTGGCCATGGTGATTGAAAAACAGTTGATGATTTCTTCTTGACTATCAGGGTTTATAGTTGGGGGCGCCATTGAATCGATAACGGCCATTTTTTTACCTCAAATCAACGTTTATGGTGCTCAATTTAGTTGTAATTGCTACGTTTGAGATTCATAGAAGCTACCGAAAGCCTTTTTTCTTCTAACAAAAAGACCTGAAGCTGTTGCAACAGGTCTTTATTGTTTACCGTTCGATGGTTAATTGTAATATCAAGTATAAACAATAGTTAAGCAAGTTATCAGTTTTCGGTCATAAAGTGCCGTTCGTACAGATCTTCAAGAGCCTGCAGGTGGCGACTTTCATCCTGGTGAAGTTTTGCAAACAGATGTCCCATAGGAGCACCTGAACAACCGCTTGAAACCTTACTGTAGAAGTCTACCGCGCTTTTTTCCAAGTGGATTGCATAAATAAGTGCCTCACGTACCCCGGAGCTGGGGCTGAGCTCTTCCTTTTTGAATACATAGTCAAGACGCATGGTCGGAATCGACTGGTCGAGGTTTTCTCCAGTATCCATACGTCCGTCAAGCAGCGCTTTCTCCAGTTGATGTTTGTGGTCAAGCTCGTCCAGCGCATTTTCGCGCAATAAATCCTTTGCACCCTTGTTTGTGAGCTGACGGATTGCTGAAAGATAGTGCCTAAAACCCTCTTCTTCCATGCTGATAGCCATCTCCAGCGCCGCATCAAAGGTATAGCAGACCTGATCGTTATCCATCTTAGGCCTCCTGTTCGATAAGTCTTGCAGAAGTTATGAATATAGGTTCCAACGGTACGTCAGAATGCCCGTTTTTGCTTCCTGTTTTGACAGCACGAATTTGGTCAACCACATCCATTCCTTCCAAGACCTGACCGAACACGCAGTAACCAAAATTATCCTGATGCTTGCCTTTGTTATCAAGAAAAGCGTTGTCAACGGTGTTGATAAAAAACTGGCAGGTTGCTGAATCCACTGCTGCAGTACGAGCCATAGCAAGAGTGCCGCGAGTGTTTTTTAGACCGTTTGTCGCCTCGTTTTTTATGGCGAACTTTGGCTTTTTTGTTTCCATTTCTTCATTCAGGCCACCCCCCTGAATCATAAAATCCTTGATCACTCGATGAAATATAAGGCCATCATAATAACCTTCTTTAACGTATGAAAGAAAATTTCTTACCGTGATAGGCGCTTTCTCCTTAAAAAGCTCAATTTTGATCATCCCCATCGATGTTTCAAGCATAACCTGCGGATTCTGTTCTGACATTTAATTCCTCCAAAATTAAAATATATGTTGCGGATAAATTTTAGGTGTTTTTCTTTGAATATAACAACAAGAAAATTTTAAACCCAGCTTACTTAGTAACTGATAAAACTACATTACTGAATTCGTAACACTATTTTCCCGAAATGCTTGTCCTCCTCCATCATGCGATGCGCATCCGCTACCTGGTCAATACTGAAAACTTTTTCGATAATTGGAATTATGCTTCGATCTGAAAATTTTGGTAAAGCTCGCCTGGTAAATTCGGCTACAATTTCCCCTTTTTCGACAACGGGTCTTGAACGAAGCACACTCCCTATTATCTGCTGACGTTTTACCATCATCAATGCAAGGTTAAGTTCGGCCTTTATTCCACTGACAACGCCAATGATAACCAGGCGCCCCTTGTAACCAAGTGAATTCATATTGGGTGCCAGATATTTGGCGCCTACATGATCAAGAATTAGATCCACGCCCTTTTTATTCGTGAATTCCTTGACTACCTCAGTGAAATCTGGGGTTTCATGGAAATTTATCAGGAAATCTGCGCCGATCTCTTTGACACGTTGCATTTTTGCCGGAGAAGCCGTCACAATAAGTTTGCTTGCAGGGGCTAGTGCCCTGCAGAGCTGTATTGCTGCTGTATTAACTCCACCACCGCCACCATGCAGAATAGCAGTCTGAGAATCCTTGAACTCGCCGATCATAAACACATTCAGAAAAGCCGTAATATAGGATTCACAGACACATGCGGCCTCCTCGAAGCTCATACTTTCAGGTATTCGCATCAAATGACTGACATATGCCACGGCAAATTCGGCATAACCACCGCCGCCAACAAGTGTCATCACTTTATCTCCCACCTGCCAGCCTGCAACCCCGGAGCCAAGCGCCTCAACAACTCCTGCTACTTCCAGCCCGAGTATTTCAGAATCTCCAGCTGGTGGCGGATATTTACCCTCACGCTGAACCAAATCGGGACGATTTATTGATGTTGCCATAACTCTTATAAGTACTTGACCTTCCGCAGGAGTTGGTTTTTCAGCTTCACCGACTTTAAGGACGTCCACTCCGCCAAAAGAATCCATTAGTACTGCTTTCATAACTACACCTCCGAAATAAATTTATGTGTTTCAAGCCATTTGTGTTTGAAATCAAACTGACAGAATGTAGCGACTTACGTCTACTTTGTAAACACAAAATCAGAACGAGGCTTCAACTTGATTTACATAGATAAATCTGCGATAAGGCAAGATGACAATTAAGAGAATAAAGGATCGCTTTATGAATATAATGGTAACGAACGATGATGGCATACATGCTGCCGGAATAAGGGCATTAGCGGATGCAATGATGGAACTTGGTTCTGTGACAGTAGTAGCTCCTGACCGGGAGCGGAGTGCTGTCGGACATTCTCTTACTTTACATTACCCGCTTCGAATTTTCGAACTGAGCAAGGGATGGTATGCAGTGGACGGGACTCCTACAGATTGTGTAAATATGGGCATTCATAATATGCTGCCGGTTGTTCCAGATCTTATTGTTTCAGGAATAAACCATGGTGCCAATCTTGGCGACGATGTTACCTATTCGGGAACGGTTGCAGCCGCCATGGAGGCGAATCTTATGGGGATTCCGGCAATCGCCTTCTCTTTGGCTACCTTCGATCGAAGCGACCATTTTGTTGATGCGGCACAGATTGCCGTACAGGTGGCTCGACAGGTAATTTCGAATGGCCTTCCTTCTGACACTTTCCTGAATGTAAATATCCCTAACTGTCCTAAAGACAAAATGCTGGTTCCGTTGATAACCCGTCAGGGGAAAAGATCTTTCATAGGAAAAATTGTCGATAAAACCGATCCGCGTGGACGGAAGTACTTTTGGGTCGGCAGTGAAGAGCCTAGACTGAACGACGAACCAGGTACGGATTTCCACGCAATCAACAAGGGGCATGTTTCGATTACACCACTTCATCTGGATCTGACAAACCATCAAACTTTGCCAATCCTTGCCGGATGGAATTTTTGACTCATATAGACAACTGCCTAATCTCCTGCTATAGTCGCATCCGCTTTGCCCATAGGAGCCTGCTTCACTTAATAGCGGAAATTTATTTCGGATGAGTAATTTACTGTGAATTTTGAAATTTTAAGAAAAAAAATGGTTCAGGATCAGATAGTGGGGCGTGGGATTGCTCATAGGCGTGTTATTGATACGATGCTGAAAATTCCACGCCATATTTTTGTTCAGGAGGCTTTTGCTGCCCAGGCCTACAATGACAAGGCACTTCCTATTGGCGAAAAACAGACCATCTCTCAACCCTATATCGTTGCTCTTATGACTGAAAAGCTTGATCTGAGAGGCAGAGAAAAGGTTTTGGAAATTGGTACTGGTTCGGGATATCAAACAGCAATTCTCGCCTCTTTAGCTGACAGAGTCTATTCGGTAGAAAGAATCAGGCCTTTGGCTTTGGGTGCCAGAAAATGTCTTGATTCTCTGAAACTTTTTAATGTTCAGTTGCGAATAAATGACACGGAAGGAAGTCCGATAGGCTGGGAAGAGGAAGCGCCTTTTGACGCAATTATCGTGACAGCCGGTGCTCCGGAAATTCCTGAGATCCTTACTTCGCAGCTTGCTTGCGGTGGTCGCATGGTAATCCCGGTAGGAAATGACTTAGAACAGCGCTTGGTTTCAATTGTAAAAAATGAGGACGGAGAGTTGCACCTAGAATCATCTGTAAGCTGCCGTTTTGTACCTCTGATAGGGAAACAGGGGTGGCAGGTGTGAGAGAAACTGAATTGAAGGAAGATCCATATCCTTTGGAAGATGGAATTTCGGATCTTATATTCAGCGATGAATCTCCTTTGGTTGCGCTTTCAGCGTTGACTTTGGATGGAATTGAAGAGCCCCTTTTGCTTGACGATGACGAAATCATTGACGAGGAGTCAGAAGAAGAAATTCCGATAGTAGAACTTGAACGCTTTGATGATGCTATCAAGATATATTTGCGTGACATTCAGCGAAC
>CAJBRY010000610.1 GCA_903958085.1 uncultured Geobacteraceae bacterium | reverse complement strand
TGCAGCAAGCAGTAGAACGGCTAAATCACAGACCACGTAAAGTATTAGGATTCAGGTCGCCGCATGAGGTGTTATTCGGGGTGGAAATGTGTTATACCAAACCACCACTGGCTGTTGCACTTCAGACTTGAATCCGCCAGTAACAAATACGCACATAAGAGTTAATACAAAATACGGCAATACAATAGGCTAACACATACCATCAACCCATGAAAATTAAACGACTTGAAATAAGCGGGTTTAAGAGTTTTGCTGAAAAGACAGTTTTGGACTTCCAACAGAATGTGACCGGTGTAGTCGGCCCAAACGGTTGCGGAAAGTCTAATATTGTCGATGCCATTCGCTGGTGCATGGGGGAACAATCTGCCAAACACCTACGTGGCAAATCCATGGAAGATGTCATATTTGTTGGCAGTGAAACAAGAAAACCTCTTGGAGTTGCTGAGGTGTCACTTGTTTTTTCTACCGAGGATGGTCGTGCTCCGGTCAAGTATCTTGATTATGCCGAAATCCAACTGACCCGCCGCTTGTACCGTGATGGTGAAAGCGACTACCTGATAAACAAAACTCCCTGCCGTCTGCTTGATATTACTGAACTTTTTATGGATACCGGTGTTGGCACCAGGGCTTATTCGATTATAGAACAGGGTAAAATCGGCCAGATTCTCCATTCACGCCCCGAAGAGCGACGTTTTTTAATAGAGGAGGCGGCCGGAGTAACCAAATTCAAATCCAGAAAACAGCTGGCGCTTAAAAAAATTGAGGGAACCCGCCAGAATCTGGCACGCCTTGCTGACGTTCTGGGAGAAATACGAAGGCAGTTGGCATCGTTGCAGCGCCAGGCAAAAAAAGCCGAGAAGTTCCGCGAATATCGCGATGAGTTGCGCGCAATTGAAATGCTCTTTACAGCTCGGGAGTATAGCGAAACGCAAAAACAGAAAGTGATTGCAGAGCGTGAATTGGCAGAACTGAATGAACGTATCCGTGTTGTTTTTTCTGCCTCGGCCCTCGGTGAATCGAGGCTTGAAGAAGCCCGAATAACTATGCTTGAAGTTGAAAAACAACTAACGGCAGCCCAGGAGGAAATTTTCCGGGTAAGAAGTGAGTTCAGCAGCACCGGAAGCGCTCTGGAGTTCCAGCGGAAGGAACTGCTCGGACTGGAGGGTAGGCAGGTTCGGCTTTCTGCCGAGGCTAATGAACTCAATAAACGTCTGGCTGAGTGTAAGAAGCAGCGGGAACTGCTGGAGTTTCGTCGAAATAACTGGGCGGTAGACACCTCGACCATGCAGGCCGAACTGGAGCAATCGGAGGCGCTACTTACAGATCACCAGCTTGCTGAGGAACTACTGAATACCGGTTTGGAAAATCGGCGCAAAGAGCTGTTTAGCGCTCTTGCCGAGTCAGCACAGTTTAAAAGCAGGCATGAGAACGCCCAAAAGCGCCTGGCCTCACTCCGCGAACGTATTGATCGCCAGAACCGCGAATCCATGCAGTTAGGTGAACGGCGGGAACATCAACAAAATGTTACCAATTCATTGAACAAGGAAATTCTTGTCAGGCAGCAGGAACTTGATGAATTGCAGTCCAATTTGACTGTGCTGCGTGGGCATGAAGAAGATTTGAAACTGCGGCTTCCAGAGGTAGAGAAGAATTGGCAGACTAACCGTGACGAGTTGAATCGCTCCTCTTCACGACTTCATTCCTTTAAGGAGTTGGAGGTTCAGTTTGCCGGTTTCGGTCAGGGTGTCCGTACTCTTATGAAAGATGCATCCCGGCGCTCCCGTTTTAGTGGTGTGCTGGCAGATGTACTACAAGCACCGCCTGAGCTGGAATCGGCATTGGAATCAGTATTAGCAGATCGCCTGCAGTGTATTCTCTGTGCCGACGACAAGGATGCAATTGAAGCGTTGGAATTTCTGAAATCTAACAAAGGGGGGAGAGCCGGAATTGCTCTGCCTTTGGATACACCTGTACAGGAATCTTCTCCAGTTACAGGTGCAGTCTCTCTGGTAAATCAGGTACAGACTAATGGTCCGTTTTCCGGATTGATCAGAAATCTGCTGTCTACAGTCATGCTGGTGGATGAACTTGCAACGGCACTGCAACTGGCTCGGCACAACCCCACCCTGGTCTTTGTCACCCGTTCAGGAGAGATGGTTGCACAGGGGGGAATAGTAAGCGGAGGTTCTAATGAGCAGCCTGACAGCGGTCTGATTCACAAAAAACGGGAGATAAGAGAATTGGAGGTAAAAGTCTCAAAGCTTGAGGAGACAACTGCTTCACTCGGGAAACAGCGCGATGATCTTAGAAGGCAGAATCAAGAGGTTATGGAGACTATAAAAACTTCGGGAGTTCAATTACATCAACTGGAACTCAAGATGACCGGAATGGTCAAAGATCGCCAGCAGGCGCTTGATGAATGTCAGCGCATCACCGAGCGGCTTGAGGTTCAGACTATGGAAGCCGAAACTCTTAAGGAAGAGCAAGCCGCACTGGAAGCTGAACTTAAACTGGCCGGTGAGCAGATCGTCAGTAAAGGTGAGGCTTCAAAAGCACTTGAACAGGAAACAAACCGCCTTAAGGTTGAACTTGATGCCAGGCGCTCTGAACTAACCATTATCCGCGAAAAGGTTACTGCCATCCGGGTACAGACAGCCACAGTTAAAGAGCAGCATGAAGCAGGCCTCCGTGCACTAACAGAACTGGAACAGCGTATGGAAGAAATCGTTCGCCGTATCGCTGATGATCAGAAGGAAATTGAGTCGGGCAACTCTCTCAAGCTGCAGCTTCAGGCAGAGATATCAGTCGCAACGGAACGTTTGGAAGTCCTTGTTAAAGAACAAGCCGAATCTGAAGGTCGCCTGACCGTAATTAGAGGGCGTTTCGACCAGGCAGGAGCTTCGCTGAATCTTTTAGACGATGAGTTGAAAAAAAACCGTGATGAGGGGGATAGTGTCCGGCAGGCCCAGGCTGAAATAAATCTGCGTTTTTCAACACTTACCATGCGGTCCGAACATCTGGAGCAGACCCTGCTCGATAAAAGCCGCATCACCATGCAGGATGCTTTGGCAAAACTGGCGGGATTGGATTTTGATGAGACAGAAAGTCTTGCACGGCAGGTAGAGTTGCAGCGCATGCTGGATGAGATGGGCGAAGTCAATCTTATGGCAATTGAGGAGTGTGCCGGCATGGAGGAGCGGTTCAGTTTCCTTACCAGTCAGAAGGAGGATCTTGAAGAGTCGCTGCAAGGTCTGCAGCAGGCTATTCAACGTATCAATCGTACAACACGTCAACGGTTTCTGGAGACCTACAGCCTGATCAACGCCAAATTTCAGGAGGTCTTTCCACGGCTCTTCTGTGGAGGGCGGGCAGAACTTCGACTGACAGATGAAGAGGATTTGCTTGAGACCGGTATCGATATAATTGTGCAACCTCCTGGTAAAAAACTGCAGAATGTAACTCTGCTTTCCGGAGGCGAAAAAGCGTTGACTGCGGTTGCACTCATCTTTTCGATTTTTCTGATTAAGCCGACCCCCTTCTGCTTACTGGATGAGGTAGATGCTCCGCTTGACGACGCAAATATTGGTCGTTTTAACGAAATGGTCAGGGAGATGAGCAGTATATCCCAGTTCATAATTATCACTCACAACAAAGCTACAATGCAGGTTGCCGATACTCTGTACGGCGTAACTATGGAGGAACCTGGTGCGTCGCGAGTTGTTTCGGTTCGGTTGCATTAAGTTGCAAGTTAGTTCAATATTCTTTACTTACAGGATGGTTTCAAGGAGATTCGCATGTCATTTGAAGTAATTTTACAGGAATTGGTTGACCATGTGCCGAATGCGGTAGGAGCCATACTGGTCGACTGGGAAGGCGAAGCGGTCATGGAGCACTGTCACTGTGATCCGTACGATATTCGCTTCATTGCTGCCCATAAGGGCATTATTCTGGCTCGTCTCAAGGAAATGCAGAGTTCCGCTCAGCATGGCGAGGTGGAGGATATTGTTGTTACTTCCAGCGGCGGGCACTTGATTATCGGCTGCATTGATCAGGATTACTCGCTTGTAATGAATGTTGAGCGTATATGTCCGGTAGCACTGGCGCTGTATTACTTTCGCCGGGCAATCAGTGAACTTAAAAAGGAGATTTGATGGAGTCTCAAGAAAAAAAAGGCTTTTTCCGCGGACTTCTGAACAAAATATCCGGCACGGAATATACGGTTTTTGAGCCGATAGTTGAAGAAGTCTCAGCACAGGAAGTTACGGAAATTCAAAAACCTGCCGTACAGGATACGACTGCCAAGCCTAGTTTTTTTGAAAGGTTGAAATCCGGCCTGAAGAAAACAAAAGATGGCTTGGTTGGGCGTATCGATGCCTTGATTTTAGGCAAGAAGGTAATTGACTCCGATACGTTGGAGGAGTTGGAAGAAATTTTGATTACTTCCGATATCGGTGTTAAAACAACGGTAGAGTTGATCCGAACACTTGAACAGCGCCTGGGACGCAACGAATTGAAGGATGGAGATGCACTGCGGTCCGCGCTGAAAGATGAAATCCTTGCCCGTCTGACTGCTCATCATTGTCCACTTGACATCACAGGAAAAAAACCGTTCGTGCTTCTGGTTATCGGAGTGAATGGCGTCGGAAAAACCACTACCATAGGCAAACTGGCTTCACGTTTTTCCACTTCCGGCAGCAAAGTATTGCTGGCGGCAGCCGATACCTTTCGTGCAGCAGCTGCAGAGCAGTTGATCGCCTGGGGTTCGCGCTCCGGAGTCGATGTTATCCGGCATAAAGAGGGAGCCGATCCGTCAGCGGTCGTTTTTGATGCATGCAAGGCTGCTGTAGCGCGAGAAGTTGATATCCTGATTGTGGACACTGCTGGTCGCCTGCACACCAAGGTAAATCTGATGGAAGAGATGAAAAAAATCCGCAGGGTCATCGATCGTGAAATTGGGGGGGCACCGCATGAAACGCTTCTTGTTCTTGACGCAGCAACCGGGCAGAATGCGGTTTCTCAGGCCAGACTGTTTAAGGAAGCCGCTGGAGTTACCGGCCTGGCACTGACAAAACTGGATGGTACCGCCAAAGGGGGAATAGTTGTCGCTGTAAGTCATGAATTTGCTCTGCCTGTCCGTTTTATTGGTGTAGGCGAATCTATTGAAGATCTGCGTGACTTTGATCCGCAGGAGTTCACAGATGCACTCTTCCATCCCTGAAAAAGCTAACCGCCGGAAAGGGAAGGCTAACGCGGAACTCTGCGATTTCAATCAATTAGGGCTTGACTTTGTTCCTGCCCATTCGTATAGTGTGCCATTTCGAAAGGAACCTGAAACTATGAACCAAGAGCTTATCGAAGTACTCGAAAAGAAAATCGGCATCCTCGTTGAGAAATATAACGCCCTGAAAGAAGAGAATACACTTTTAAATGAAGAAGTTCAGCGACTTTCAAATGACCGGGAAGGAATCAAGTCACGCGTTGATGCGATTCTTGGCAAACTGGACGGGATTTAAAAAGTGCTAGTGGTCATTGTATGAAAAAAAGCCATGCAGTGACAGTTCTGGGTCGTGAACTTTCAGTAAAAAGTTCAGCCTCTGAAGAGAAGGTAAAAGCGGTAGAGGCCTTTGTAAACGGCAAGCTTCAGGAGATCGGCAGCGCTCTAAAAAGTGGCGATGCACAACTTGTTCTCACTCTGGCTTTACTGAATACCTCGGAAGAATTGCTTGAACTCCGCTCACTGAGAGAGCAGAACTCTAATGCAGATAGCAGGCTGAATACTATACTTACCACGCTGGAAACGATCTGATTTTACATGGTCTCTCAGGGAGACTTGATCATATATTCGCATTTTAGATACTGCCGGTCGGGTTCGTAACACACTGTGACTTTTGGATTGCTATAAATAGTGATACGCCCGTTTGAATATATCCTCACTGAAAGGAAAAACTGCTTTCGAGTCGCATAATATGATCAGCAGCTTCAACTGACGGCACTCGAGCCTTTTTCCCGTTTCAGCCTCCCTGGTAGTCCTTTCCGATTTTGCTTCGGAACAAAACCGCACGCCTGTACCGAAAGTAATTTAATGCCCAAGCGCACACTTCGTTCGCAGATGCTGAAGCAGCGTCTTTCGCTCAGCTACGTTTCCTGGTCTGCATCCAGTCAGCTTGCACAGGCTGGCTTGCTTTCTCTTGATGAGTATGCAAGGGCTGAATGTGTAGCGCTTTATTCGCCGTTAAAAAATGAGGTCGATACCAGCCTGATTCTGGCTGATGCCTTAAAAGCAGGTAAAATGGTGCTGTATCCGGCGGTATGCGGGGACCGGATGGCATTCCACCGGATTGATCGATTAGACGAACTTAGAGAGGGGGCTTTTGGAATTCTTGAACCATGTTCGGGTGGAGTTGCTTATCAAGCCGATGGAGTTGATCTGATTGTTGTCCCTGGAGTTGCTTTTGACTTATCAGGATATCGAATTGGATACGGAAAAGGTTATTACGACCGTTTTTTGCACATCGATAACTGCAGAGCCGACTTGGTCGGTCTATGTCACGATTTCCAAATGATGGAGGAACTCATTCCGACAGATATTCACGATATTCCAATGGGGATTATCGTTTCAGATAAACGTATTATTCGTACGAGCACTGTTCAAGTAGCTGAGAAGTAACCGGAGTTCGCAAGGCGGCCCGGATTTTATATAGAGGAGGTTATTAGTATGGGTATTGAAACAATTATTGGCATTGTAATCAGTCTTATGATTGTCGCTGCCGGTTCATATTTTGCCGGCAACAAACTCAACAAAAAGGATTCCGGTTCAATTCTTAAGCAGGCAGAAGAGCTTGCCGGCAAGGTGCTTGATGATGCCCGCCGCGAAGCAGACACGATTACGAAGGAAGCAGAACTGAAAGCGAAAGATGCTGCGATTCATGCAAAAGAAGAGCATGAAAGGAAGACCAACGAAAAAAGCAAGGATCTGCAGGCACTTGAAAAAAGACTGACACAAAAAGAGGAAAATCTTGATAAGAAAGCCGGACTTGTTGACCAAAAAGAGATGGATATTCTCAAAAAAGAGCAGGCTGTTTCTCAAAAAGAGCAAATTTTGGATCAACGTGATTCAGAGTTGAAAAAAGCTGTTGATGTCCAGAATGCGAAACTGGAGCAGATTTCGGGAATGTCGGCTGCAGAAGCTAAAAAAGAGCTGATGAATGTTATGGAAAGTGAAGCCAAACATGATTCCGCTAAAATAATCAGGGCTATAGAAGAGGAAGCCCGCGAGACAGGCGATAAAAAAGCCAAGGAAATCATGGCACTTGCGATTCAACGCTATGCAGGAGAATATGTGGCAGAGCGAACTGTCTCGGTTGTGCCTTTACCGTCTGATGAAATGAAGGGGCGAATTATCGGTCGCGAGGGTCGAAATATCCGTGCTCTTGAAGCCGCCACCGGAATCGATCTGATTATCGACGACACTCCTGAAGCGGTAATTCTGTCCGGATTCAATCCGGTTCGTCGTGAAATTGCCAGACTTTCTCTGGAGAAACTTCTTGCCGACGGCCGTATTCATCCGGGCCGTATTGAAGAAGTAGTAGCAAAGTCAACCGAGGAAGTTGAGCACTCTATTAAAGAAGCGGGCGAACAGGCCGCCTTTGACCTGGGAGTCCACGGCATCCATCCTGAAGTTCTCAAGTTGATCGGTCGCCTCAAATATCGAACTTCATATACACAAAACGTGTATCTGCACTCTCTGGAAGTCGCATTCCTTTGTGGAATTATGGCTGCCGAACTCGGTTTGAACGTAAAACAGGCGAAGCGTGCCGGCCTGCTTCACGACCTTGGCAAAGCAGTTGACCATGAAGTTGAAGGTTCTCACGCCGTAATAGGAGCTGAGTTGGCCCGTAAATACGGCGAAACTCCCAAAATTGTTCACGCCATCATGGCGCATCACGAAGACGAAAAACCGAATTCCATACTGGCAATTCTGGTTCAGGCTGCCGATGCTCTTTCCGGGGCGCGTCCTGGTGCCCGCCGGGAAATGATGGAAACCTACGTCAAGCGCCTTGGTGATCTGGAGCGCATTGCAACGTCGTTCACAGGGGTACAATCCTCATTTGCGATCCAGGCCGGTCGAGAAATTCGTGTTATGGTTTCGAGCGAACAGGTCAGCGATGATCAGTCAGTTGTAATGGCTCGCGATATAGCAAAAAAGATTGAAGCTGAGATGACCTATCCTGGGCAGATAAAAGTAAATGTAATCAGAGAAACCAGATCAGTGGAATATGCCCGTTAAAATTTTGTTCATAGGTGATATTGTCGGAAAACCGGGACGTCAGGCGGTGTCGCGCGAGTTGCATCGCCTGGTAGACCGGCATGCGGTTGATATAATAATTGCCAACGGAGAAAACGCCGCCGGCGGCTTTGGGCTGACAGTTGAGGTTTCCAAGGAGCTTTTTCAGCAGGGCATCCACATGCTGACAGGCGGCAACCACATTTGGGACAAAAAAGAGCAGGTGCCGCTCATTTTCTCTGATTCGCGCATTATCAGGCCTGCAAACTACCCGGCAGGCGCTCCAGGAAGCGGGTCTGCCATTTTGACCACTCCAGGCGGAGTTAAGGTTGGCGTTTTAAACCTGGAGGGAAGGGTCTACATGAAAAATCTGGAGTGCCCCTTCTTGGTTGCAGACAAAGAGATCGAATGGCTGAAAAAAGAAACACCTATCATCCTCGTTGACTTCCATGCGGAGGCAACCTCGGAAAAATCCGCATTGGGGTGGTATTTGGATGGGAGAATCAGCGCTCTGATTGGAACACACACTCACGTCCAGACCGCTGATGAGCGCATACTTCCTCAGGGGACAGCATTTTTGAGTGATGCCGGAATGACAGGAAGCTTTGACTCAGTCATAGGTATGGGCAAGGAAGAAACTATTCACCGTTTTTTGACTCAATTGCCGGCTAAATTTGAAGTGGCCAAAAAGGACATTCGGCTGAATGCAGTGGTAATTGGAGTTGATGAGGTCAGCGGAAAAGCGGTAAGCATCGAACGCATAAACATGAGTTGCTAAGACCAGAAGATTCAGAGGTTATTATGTCTATATCGGAACAGATGGCCGTCATCAAACGCGGAACAGTTGAACTCCTGATTGAAAAGGAACTTGAAGAAAAGATTGCCAAATCGCTTTCTACGGGCGTCCCTTTGGTGATTAAAGCCGGTTTCGATCCAACCGCACCTGACCTGCATCTTGGACATACCGTGCTGATCCAGAAGCTTAGACAGTTTCAGCAGTTGGGACATGAGGTAAATTTTCTTATCGGTGATTTTACCGGCATGATCGGTGACCCTACCGGCAAATCTGAGACGCGTAAGGTATTGACCCGCGAGGATGTGCTTCGCAACGCGGAAACTTATAAAGAACAGGTATTCAAAATACTTGATCCGGAAAAAACGAAAGTGGTCTTTAACTCAACCTGGTTGAACGAACTCGGTTGTGGAGGAATGATCGCTCTCGCTTCAAAATATACCGTCGCCAGGATGCTTGAACGTGATGATTTCCACAAACGCTACACTACTCAACAGCCGATAGCCATTCATGAGTTTCTTTATCCGCTGATTCAGGGGTACGATTCAGTTGCCATGAAAGCTGATGTGGAACTTGGAGGTACAGACCAGAAATTCAACCTGTTGATGGGGCGCGAATTGCAGCGTGAATGGGGACAATCTCCACAATGCGTTCTGACCATGCCTCTGTTGGAGGGGCTGGATGGAGTGAACAAGATGTCCAAGTCGCTCGGCAATTATATCGGTATCAACGAGCCAGCTGATGAAATATTCGGCAAGATCATGTCCATTTCGGATGATCTGATGTTGCGCTATTATGAACTTCTTTCTGACATGACACTGGCAGAACTTGATGTATTGAAGCAGGACTTAAAAACACATTCAATTCACCCCATGGCGGCTAAAAAACGACTGGGACGGGAGATAGTTTCGCGCTTCCATGGCGCCGGCGCTGGTGAAGTTGCAGAGGAAAATTTCGTAAAACGCTTCAAAGAGAACGAGGTTCCTGAAGATATGCCGCAGGTCAACTTTTCCCTGACTGAAGGGGCCATTTTACTGGCGAGAGCTATGGCCGAAGCAGGCCTTACAAAATCTAACGGTGAGGGGAGGCGCTCTATTGATGGCGGCGGAGTAAAATTAAATGGTGAGAAAGTCAGCGACACAAATTTGGAATTAACTGCAGTAGGAGAATATATCGTTCAGATAGGCAAGCGACGCTTCGCCCGTATTGTACTGTCGTAACGCTTCAATACCGGTAGCGCAATTCAAATTTCACAAACTGATTGTTCTGCACAGTACCTGCTTTCAGGTTAAGGTTACTCACCTTCTCATAACCATAACCAAACTGACCATCAATATCCCCATATAGAGGCAGATCCCAGAAGATACGCCCGGCGTGCTTTCTCTCAACAGTCTGATCTTCTATTCGTCCTGTCATTCCTCGATTGGTATAAATATATTCCAGCGCAAGATTATTGCGAGAGCCGAACCAGTGGGTGCCGCGAAAGAGAAAATCCTGCGTTGCTCCACCCTGCGAATGCCCAAGAGGCATATCCCTGTATATGTAACCTCCCGGGAATGTCGCATGAGTATAAAGGATCTGGTTCCCCTGAAAAAATTCAAAGCGAAAGTCATTTCTGCCGTCATCAGTAAGGTGCGGCATATAAATTCCTGCCACATAACTCTCAACAATCGGCCAGAACGTGGCCGTATCCTCTCCAGACATTTCCGCGTAAATTTCACTATTGCGCAGCCATGGAATCCGATAGCGCAAATCAAATCCGGCGAGTCCATTAGAGTTATCAGCACTGGTGCCGCCGATCAAGCCGCGCAGAGAATCTCCAACGCTATTATTTACCCCAGGCCCGGCAACCTGACGCCCGAGATTAAAGCCAATCTCCAGATTTACAGAAGGCTTGACTGATAATTTGACGGCATAAAACCATGGTTGTCGCACAACTCCATCAGTAATTGAGCGCTCAAAACGGGAGGCGATTAAGGAATATTTCAGGCCACCTAAGTACGGCAGAGAGAGTGGTTCAGGACTGGACAGCTTGAGCTGGGTAAAATTATCGGCGTTATTGGTGAGGGTAATATTGCCCCGGTATCCGGGGCCCAGCCAGTTTTCATCTTTTCCGGCTTCCAGTTCAATACTTTTACCCCCTATTTTCAGGTAGCCTTTATTAAAGCGGATACTATTATTGTGGCTCCCGAGCAAAACAGAAGGTTCCAGCACTGCGGTCGCATCATCATTCCAATAGAATTCTACCCCCCAGCGCAGTTCAGCAGAATAGCCATCACCATAAATCACACCGTTATTGTTTTCAAACAGTGGAGTTCCCTCGCTTCCCCGCTGATGCACCGGGGAAGGATAAGGATTTGCCGGGCGCAATCCTGACCCGATACCGAACACACCGTCGTTGCCCGGGTCATGGACGTCACGCTGATAATTGCGCGCTGTTCCATCGAGCAAAATGTTGCGCAGCCGGATCGAGGAGATCGGATTGTAATCGAATGTAACTGTTTTTTTATCAGGATTTTCAAGCAGATAAGCTTCGCGTGGAATGAGTTCTCTAATTCGGCCGATCAAGTCATTGGCAAAAACCGACTGGCCATCTGGTATCTGGGTAAGATTCCTTTTTGCCTCCAGCAGAAGACGTGCCGCTTCAGCTTTGCTGTACGGCTTTATCCCTTTAATATCGGTGCTGACAAGACCTAATCCGGCAAGTTTATCGAGATAGCTGTAAATAGGACTGTCAAGCGGGATATTCGCCGAAGAGAGTGCAAAACAGGAAAACGGCAGGCAGAAAACAAAGATCGTAATTGATGCAAATAGCTGTAAAATCAGAGCCTTGGTTGCGGGTATTTGAAACATTCAAATTCTCAATCTGAAAAGAGGAAGCTACTTCCTGAGCGGAAGAACCTTAGCGGATCCAGGGGCTGCGGCAGGTGGAAACAGATCCGGGCGGACACGCTGAAATGTATGCGGGGCTTCGCCAAGAAAGCTATAAGCCGGTTTGAATTCAGGAACAAGCCGTTTCAAAGATTCCATCAACTCGTCAATAGAATTCGACTGCGCAACTTCATGCAGACGAGCCAACTCCTCTTTAACCGGTGCCATTTCAATATGAACAGCTGCAAGCACCTTGATCTTCTTGTGAGCCGTTGGCAGAATACCTTCTCCGTCGATAAGCAACTCCTCGAACAACTTCTCGCCAGGGCGCAGGCCGGTAACTGCAATATCAATATCCTCATAAGGGGTCAAACCAGACAACCGGATCAACTCTTCAGCCAGATCAAGGATACGTACCGGATCACCCATATCCAAAACCAGAATTTCACTGCCGGTTCCCATGCTGCCTGCCTGCAACACAAGTTGAGTAGCCTCAGAGATGGTCATAAAATACCGGATCACCCTCTTATCCGTAACAGTTACCGGCCCACCGTTGGCAATTTGCTCCTTGAACAGCGGAATTACACTGCCGCTGCTTCCCAAAACGTTGCCAAAACGAACTGTAGTAAACTTGGTATTGCTGCCACGTGAAAGCGCCTGAATATAAATCTCAGCGGCCCTCTTTGTTGCCCCCATAACATTGGTCGGATTTACCGCCTTGTCTGTAGAGATCATCACCAGATTACTAACCTTGAATTTATGAGCAGCATCGGCAATATTAATTGAACCGAAAATATTGTTCATCACAGCCTGAGCCGGGTTGTACTCCATCATAGGAACATGCTTGTAAGCAGCAGCATGAAAGACAACCTCGGGAGCATACTCCTCAAACTCCAGCATGATTTTGTCGCGATCCCGCACATCGGCCATCAGCGGCAGAATACGGACAGCAGGAAACTTGGCCAGCAACTCCTTCTCGATTTCGTAAAGCGGAGTTTCGGCCTGATCCAGCAAAATCAGCTTTACCGGGCCAAAAAGAGCAACCTGACGACAGATTTCACTGCCAATACTCCCCCCGGCGCCAGTCACCAAAACACGCTTGCCGGTCAGGTAGCCCCCAATCAAATCGCGGTCAAGCACCACCGGTTCACGCCCCAGCAAATCCTCTATCTCGACATTCTTTATTTGCGAAACTGTAAGCGTCCCATCGATCAACTCTCCGATGCTCGGCAATGTTTTGAAGGTCACATTTGCGTTCTTGCATAAATCCATTATCTGTCTGATGGTCTTGCCGTCTGCAGAAGGCATCGCAATAATTACATCTTCAATCTCGTTAGCAATAATAAGTGATTTAAGCTGCTTGATTGCGCCAAGAACCGGAATGCCATGCAGTTTCATCCCTTTTTTATCAGGATCATCATCGACAAAACCACATACGTTATAAGCGGAATGCGGTTGACGACTGATCTCCTTAAATAAAAGACTTCCCGCTTCACCTGCACCTATAATCAGTGTACGTGGGCCTTCACCGCTCCTGCTTATGACATAAGTTTCGCGCCAGAACCGCCAGACAAGACGGCTTGCCGCCAGCAGCGCAAAAAGCAGAATCCAGTCGAGAACAAAAATAGAACGCGGAATAGGAGTGAACTGACGTAGAAAAAATACCGCAGCAACAGCAAGTACAGATGAGAGAGTGACGCCTTTAAGAATTTCTACCGCATCCTGCACTGAAGCATAGCGCCAGAGGCTATTGTAAAATCCGGTCACAATAAACACCAAAGGCTTTACAATCATAACCACCAAAAGGCATTCAAAAAAAAGTTCCAATTGCTGAGACGGGATAGTGAAATCAAAACGGAGCAGAAACGCCAGACAGAGTGCCAGAAAAATAAGAAGAGAATCAGAGATGAAAACGATCAGACGACGTCTTGTAAACATAGAAGTAAATTCCCTGTAGTAAATAAGTTCATCGTCCTTATTGCACTGCAATACTACAGTGCAGTTTCGGCATGTATTCCGTATCATGGACAGCCGAATTTTTCAAAACATTTCTACATACAAAGCGCCCTTAATGCGCAACGCCATCTTTTCTAATCACTTTTACAAACGTCAGAACCATAATTCTTATATCAAGCAGAAAAGATCTATTGTTAAGATACCATTCATCAAACTCTACTTTAACAGGTACAGGAAGCTCATCCCGGCCATTTATCTGTGCCCACCCGGTCAATCCAGGGGTAAGGCAATGAACTCCTTTTCCGGTGCGCAGCTGGATAAGATCATCCTGGTTATACAGAGCTGGTCGCGGTCCGACAATACTCATATCCCCTTTGAGTATGCTTAGGAGTTGAGGCAACTCGTCAAGACTTGATTTGCGGAGGAATTTGCCGATCGGTGTCAGCCATCGTTCTGGATCATCAAGCAGGTGGGTCGCAACGGAGGGAGTGTCAGTCCGCATGGTTCGAAATTTGGGCATTTTGAATATTCTATTGTTACGTCCAATGCGATCAGACCAATACAGAACGGGACCTGTAGAGGTACACTTTACTGCCATAGCAACAAGGAGCATCGGAATGGCCAGGAACAAGAGAGTCACAAATGAACTGATAAAGTCAAATATACGTTTCAAAATTAACCCCAGGCTCGTGTTATGACTCCAGCAAAGTCTTGATTATTTGAGCATTTATGGCATGAACATCAAAGCGTGCCTCTGCAATTCGGCGTCCCTCATGTCCCATTGTTTCTATAAAATCAGTATTTTCAATAAAACAAATCATCTTTTTAGCAAGTTCATCTGGGTTTCGAACAGGAACTACAAATCCATTAATACCTTCTTCAACCGTATCGCGACACCCGACACTATCTGTAGTTATAACTGGAAGCCCCATTGCCATTGCTTCTTGTGTGCTTCTAGGCAAGCCTTCACGATAAGAGGGTAAAACAAAGACACTCGACTTCATAAGCCATTGCCTAACGTCTTTCACTTGCCCAGGCCACTCTACAAGCCCCTCATCTGTCCATGCTTGCAGTTCTGTTTCTGCTATCGACCCTGGATTCTTATCTCCTGCACCCACAAGCAGAAAACGTGAGGTTGGAAATTGCTGTTTCACTTGCCTGGCAGCTTCAACGAAATCATATACGCCTTTTTCACGTAGCATGCGAGCAACCAATACAAATGTTACTGGCTCCTTCACCGGAATTGTTGGCCTGAAATGGTCTAGATTTAAACCTATACCATCAATCCAGACGACTTTAGTATCGGCAACGATCCCTTCTTTGACAAAGTAAGAAATATCGTCTTTGTTCAGAAAGAAAACTTTGTTATTCAATTTTAAAGCAAATTTGTATATTCCGGCAACCGTATGCCGCAGAAAAGTTCGCCGCCAAGTTTTTGAGCTATCGTCATCCATAAACACATATCCCAAACCCTCAATCATTGAGAATCGCTTCGGTATTTGGGCCAGCCAAGCGGCAATTGAGCCGTATAGTACCGGCTTGATTAAATAGGAAAGCGTTATGTCAGGTGAAAGCTTACGCAATAATAGGGAAAGTTGAAGCAACGCAACTGCATCAAGAACCGGATTCATAGAAACTCGCGAAAGGGAGTAATCCAAGGGTTCTGCACCCAATTCCGCTACTTGTGCCCGTAATAATTCGTCATAATCCGGCGCCAGCGCATAGACTTTAATGCCTTGTGCAGAAAGTGTTTGAATCAATGGACCACGGAAATTTGCAAGCGAGAAAGCCTGAGTTGTAATTATAGCAATGGATTTAATTGGAAATTTCCTCGGGAATTAAATGAAATTTTTACAAATAGTTTTCAAGTTGAATATATTCCTT
>CAJBRY010000609.1 GCA_903958085.1 uncultured Geobacteraceae bacterium | reverse complement strand
TCCTTAAGCAATATGACTATATCTTTCAGAAAGGATTTTGGCAATCGAAAGTCGTGAAATTTAATGTTATAGCCGGAATATAAGTTGATAAATCATGGGCGCTTCCCTATAATTCGCAACTTAAAATTTATTGCGGAAAAGCTTGGCGAGTCAGGGAAATTATCTTGGGATATTTCATTACATTTGAGGGCGTTGAAGGGTGTGGAAAAACCACGCAGATCAAGCTTCTGTCGGACTTCCTTTTAAATCGAGGTTTGCAGCCAGTTTTGACCCGCGAACCAGGTGGTTGCCCCATCGCAGATAAAATCCGTGCAATACTTTTGGATGCCGAAAATAAGGCTCTTTCCCCATTGGCTGAACTGATGCTTTATGCCGCAGCACGTGCCCAGCACGTCGCCGATGTTATCTCGCCAGCTCTTATAGATGAAAAAATTGTACTTTGCGACCGCTTCAGCGACGCAACGATAGCATATCAGAGCTTTGGACGCCTGATTGATCGCGATACTATTAACGCACTTAACTTTCATGCTTGTCAGGGAATTTCGCCGGATCTTACCATTCTTGTAGATTGTGACCCGAATATTGGATTGGAGCGAGCTCGTAAAAGGATTGAGGCATCCAGCGGGCCGCGCGAGGAGCGCTTCGAACTTGAAGCTCTGGAGTTTCATAAACGTGTTCGCGCCGGTTATCTCCAACTGGCGGCCGATGAACCGGACCGGTTTCTGATTATTGATGGCTCAGATACTATAGAAAAGATTTTTGCTCTGATTTCAGCGCAGGTGGAAAAACGAATACCGGAGGCTCTGCGTGCCTTTTGCTGATATTCTTGGGCATGATCGAATAATTGAGGTTTTAAAGCGCTCTCTGCGAAGCGGCAAAACTGCGCATTCTTATTTATTCGAAGGCGTATCCGGATGCGGAAGAAGGAAGACCGCTTTAACGCTAATACAGGCTCTTTTCTGCAAAAGTTCAACTGACGACGCCTGTGGAGTCTGCCCTTCGTGCCGCAAAATTGACAGCGGCAATCATCCGGATATTCATCTGCTTTCACCATTGCCGGATAAGCGCGACATCAGCATTGAGCAGTTACGGGAAATGCAACGGGAACTTTCTCTGCGACCGTACGAAGCCCCACGCAAAGCCTGTATTATTGATCCGGCAGAACGACTGAATGCAAATTCAGCAAATTCACTTTTGAAAACCCTTGAAGAACCACCTGGAAATGCGCTTATAATTCTGCTGACAGAAAATGCCGAAATGCTGCTGTCAACTGTCAGGTCACGCTGTCAGTTGATCAGATTTGCGCCATTATCTCTGGAACATATATTATTGCTGCTCGAACGAAGCGGCGTCTCTCAAGAGGCAGCGACTCTTGTTGCACCGATGTCTGGTGGCAGCTTGCAAAAAGCTCTGGAGCTTGACAACGAGTCTCTGGTAGCTCGCCGTGAAAATGTGCTGGCAAAAATGGAAAAACTTTCTATCAATCAAATTGCTACTATTTTTGATGCCGCCGAGGAGTTCTCCGGAAACAGAGATGCTACGCTCGAACTTCTTGATATGCTGCTATCATTCTTTCGTGATGCAGTTCATCTGGGGGCTGGCAGTGGAGAAATTGTAAATCGATCAGTGAGGCCGGCAATAGAATCAATTGCTTCTCGACGCTCATTGCCACATAATCTGAGACTGCTTGAGCAAATCTATGAGACAAGACGCGCCGTGCAACGTAATGCAAACCCGAAACTGGCTCTTGACCAATTATTTATGACAATGTCTGAAGCAACAGCTTAAAGCTTCTACCTAATTGCTTAATTTATGGAGGTTTTTTTGTCACATATCGTATCCGTCCAGTTTTCTAAAGCCAGTAAGATGTATGATTTTGATGCGGGATCTCTTGAGCTCGCTCAGGGAGACTATGTTGTCGTTGAAACAGAGCGCGGCGTCGGAGTTGGTCAGGTGGTTAGGCCTCCTGTCGCAAAAGAAGCAGAATATTCAGGTTCTTTGACCTTGGTAAAACGTAAGGCAACTCCTGATGACATTGCCACTTTGGAACGCATTTCGCAAAAAGAGCAGGAGGCATTCCGTTTCTGCGTCAATCGCATTATTGAGCGTAGCATGCCTATGAAACTGGTTCGGGTCGAGTATCAGTTTGATAGCAGCAAAGCGGTATTTTTCTTTACTGCTGATGGGCGCGTTGATTTCCGCGATCTGGTTAAGGATCTTGCACACTCTTTTCATACCCGTATCGAAATGCGCCAGATCGGTGTACGCGATGAAGCAAAAATGACCGGGGGAATCGGAATTTGCGGTAGGGAACTCTGCTGCAGCTCTTTCTTGAGAGATTTCCAGCCTGTTTCCGTTAAAATGGCAAAAGAGCAGAATCTGGCTCTCAATCCCAACAAGATATCCGGGCAGTGCGGTCGCCTTCTATGCTGCCTTGATTACGAATATGAAACCTATTGCTGTCTGCGTAAAAACTTTCCAAAATCAGGGAAACGGGTTCGCACTGTAAATGCTGTAGGTGTTGTAGATAAAATCAACATTCTTACCGGAAACATCACCCTCAAGCTCGACGACAATAAAATCATTGTCATCAAACGCGATGAAATTCTTGGTGACGGTGCACCCGCTGCTCCTCCAGTAGCGGCAGCATCCTCCCCTTTACAGGAGACCCCGCGTTCACGCGATCGAAAGCCGGAACGCCGCCCTGACCAACGACGCAAGCAGGAAAAAACTTCTCTTGAATCATATACTCAGACAGAGAGCACCGATAAAACAGTGCCATTTTCAGCCATTGAACAGGAAAACAGCTCTACGGCAGCTTCCCCTGAACTTCCCAAAACTGGTCAAGAACGCAAAAAACGCCGTTCCCGTAAACATGGCCACCGTAAGCCGTCCGGCACCACACCAGAAACAACTCCGCCGAAACCATCATCAGGAGCCTGATATGAAACCGACATTTTATGTAACAACTCCGATCTATTACGTAAATGATGTGCCGCATATCGGCCACGCCTATACAACTGTTGCCGGTGATGTCCTGGCTCGCTACAAACGACTTATGGGCTACGATGTCTATTTTCTGACCGGCAGTGATGAACATGGTCAAAAGGTAGAAAAAGCTGCGACTACAGCCGGGGAGACCCCTCTGGAACTTGCTGATCGTGTCGTAAAGCGCTTTCAGGCGCTATGGGAGCGGCTTGGTATTTCGCACAATGATTTCATAAGGACAACTCAGGAACGCCACAAACGCGGTGTATGGCAAATTTTTAAGAATATACTCGATAAAGGAGACATTTTTCTCGGTGAGTATGAAGACTGGTACTGCACGCCTTGTGAAACTTTCTGGACTGAAACTCAATTGATTGAAGGGCGCTGTCCTGACTGCAATCGACCAGTTGAAAAACTCAAGGAAGAATCATACTTCTTCCGCATGAGCAAATATCAGGATCAGCTCCTCGAACATATCGAAGCAAATCCAGACTTCATCCAACCGAAAAGCAAACGCAACGAAATACTCTCTTTTATAAAAGAGGGGCTGCGTGACCTGTCGGTTTCACGCACTACATTTTCCTGGGGCATCCCGGTTCCAGGAAATGATCGTCACATTATCTACGTCTGGTTCGACGCTCTGACCAATTACATTACTGCCCTCGGTTATCCTGACGAATCCGGCAATTATGGACGCTACTGGCCAGTTGACGTTCACTTGATAGGCAAGGATATTCTTCGTTTTCATGCAGTATATTGGCCGACCTTTCTTTTGGCGGCCGGTCTCCCACTGCCGAAAAAAGTTTTTGCACACGGGTGGTGGACTGTTGAAGGGCAGAAGATGAGCAAGAGTTTACAAAACGTTGTTGAACCTAACATGCTGATCGATAAATACGGCGTAGACGCGGTAAGATACTTCCTTTTGCGCGAAGTTCCATTTGGCCTGGATGGTGATTTTTCTCACACAGCACTGGTTCAGCGGATCAATTCCGATCTCGCCAACGATGTCGGTAACCTGCTCAGCCGCTCCACCGCTATGGCGGTAAAATATTTTAACGGCATCCTTCCTGCCGCAACCGAGATGAATGAGCTGGATCAGTCACTGAAGCAGAAAACTGAAGAGATGGTAGGCATTGTTGATAAATTTATTGATGAATTGGCTTTCAGTAAAGCGCTGCAAGCAATTTGGGATGTTATTTCAGCCGGCAATAAATATATTGATGACACCGCACCCTGGACTCTGGCAAAAGATCCGGCTCAAAGTGGTCGACTTGCTTCGGTCATGTATACCTTGCTCGAATCACAACGCCTTACGCATTGCATCCTGTCGGCTTTTCTGCCAACAACTTCGGAGAAAGCTTTGGCTTCACTTGGATGGATTGAAACGGTTTCCAGAGAGGGACTGGTATGGGGCGGCTTAAAACCGGAAACAACAATAACCAAGACTGAAGCGCTCTTTCCGAGGATAGAAGAATAGAACTAATCAGCAACTTCAATCCAATCCCTCTTGCAACAGTGCGACGGCATCGCACCGACAGTTGTTAAAAGAATGGTTACGGCATTAACGACTTCATCGGCCGAAATGTCTCTCATACATTTGACTTTGATAGGACATGGCGGTGTATTGCCAAATTTTGTGCATGGGGAGCAGGATAATTCCTTGTTCAACACAATATGCCGATCACCACGAGGAGCCCATTTTTTCGATCTGCCAGGCCCAAACAGCGAAACTGTCGGAATATTTAATCCAACAGCGATATGCAAAATTCCGGAATCACCACTCAGCAGTAGTGAACTTTTTTGAATAACTGCTGCTGTTTCAGATAATGTGGTCAATCCCGCAAGATTCAGCCCCAATCCACCACCAGTTATAATTTCACCCTGTTCACGATCTTCTTTTCCGCCCAGGACGACAATTCGCACTCCAAACGCGGATAGCATTTTGGCAACCTGCCTGAAATTATCAGCTCCCCAACGACGCTCCTTAATGCTGGCTCCCGGAAATATCGCAACGAATGGTGCATTGTGAAACGGTTCCAACAGTCCGCAAACTTTTGAAGCGGCATCATCAGGAACCGATAAATATGGAGCCTCCATCTCAACAAATTCAGCTTCAATACCAAGTGGCTTTATCAGATGGATAAAACTTTCTGCCTCGTAATCATCATGCGAATATGGAACCAGATCCGTAAACATGCGACGCCGTCCGTTTGTATCAAAGCCTATTTTAATCGGGGCCGACACAAACCTTGAAACAACTGCCGACAGACCATGCCACTGTTCCGTATCAATCACAACATCGTAATGGGAGCTTACAGAGCCTCTTGCAAAACCGTTAGTAATAGACTCCCCCTCCCTTGACGGGAGGGGGTTGGGGGGTGGGTGAAAATGCGACTGGCTGATTTCATGGCAATCTCCCCCCCACCCTAACCCTCCCCCGCCAGGGGGGAGGGGACTTTTTGGGACTTTTGTAAGAGGTCCAACCAACTGCAAAAATTCGCCTGGGCGATCATAACAGAGCAGTTTGTCCACCCCCTGAATTAAGGAAAATACTCCGGCATTACGCTTTTCTGCCAGGACGGTGATTTGAATTGCGGTGAAATATTTCCTGATGTATTCAATCATCGGAGCAAGCAATACAGCATCACCAATGCCACCAGGGCGGATTATGAGAACTGATACAAGAGTGGCGGGCAAACCTTTTGACTTTTCAGGCAAAGGAATAACGGATAACAGTATTCGTCTGACAACTGCGTCAAAAAGTTTCAATAGTCTGATTTTCATTTTCTCACCTGATTTGTTCCAATTTGCCACAGTATTTCAAAAGAAACATCCTCAGTTTCGAGTAGTTTAAAGCCAAAAGCTGGTGCACTTATATAAAAGAGACCGTCTTTATAATCAACTGTAAAACATGGCGTGCCCTATTCATACATAAAAAGCCGCTAAACCCCAATCAAAGGTGAGCGGCTTTTTTGTTCTCCTGATAATGCAATTTCATTCGATTCCGCTCAGAGAACATGGTTCGCTCAGTGAGCGGAGTCGAACCGAAATAACCCAATAACCTACTGTCCCGAACGCACGGGCCAGACATAATAGCTGTAGTCCTTACCGCTGCCGTAGTCCACGTAGCCACTGTACATACTTACAACCCAAGCGCTATCGGTAGCTCTTGCGATGCTACTGGACGACCAGTAATAGTCGCTACCGGACTGAACGGATGAAAATGGATGGCTTGTCGGAAGAGCCGGATTTGACTGGGTGCGATCCACCAGACTCATCAGCTCTTTGCGATCCGGCAAGCGCCACTGACCGGCAGTGGAGCCGTCTGACAGGCCACATTTTCCTGAAGCCAAACCATTGCTCCAGATAATGGATTCTCCCCATGTAAGATAACCACTTGTTTTGATTATGCTTCCTACCGTGTCAGTGCAGTTGGCGTTTTTCAACCAGATCAAACCGGTCAGCTTGTCACTGACAGTTCCATTGCCATTGTCGGTAAAGCGTGGTGTTGGTGCGGTAACCCCGTACTGCGTTTCACCATCTTGTCCGGTGCCGGCACATGTTATGGCGGTACCGCTTGCATTATAACAACCGGTCTGGCCGGTGGCTGGAAGTGCAATAGTGGCTGCAGATTGTCCCAAACGTACTGGCCAAACATAACTGCTGTAGTAGCTCTTACCACTACTGTACAAGCCGCCACTGCCCATTTGTACAACCCAAGCGTTACCGGTACCGTTTGCAAAGCTACTGGACGACCAGTAATAGCCGATATCGGACTGGATGGATGTAAATGGATGGCCTGCCGGAAGAGATGGGCTATATTTGGAGATATCCAACAGACTTTCCAGTTCTTTGATATTGGGCAAGCGCCATTGACCGGATGTGGAGCGATCACTCAGGCCGCAGGCACCGCTTGCGAGTGTGTTGGCCGAAGTTAGAGCGGTAGTCCAATCTTGTGTAGCAAAACAGTTGGCATTTTTCAGCCAGACCAATCCGGTAAGGTTATCGGTAACTGTGCCATTTGTGTTGTCGGTAAAGCGTGGGTTCGGCCAGGCAACACCTTTTTGCAAATCACCGTCATCACCTGCGGCATAGCTTGAGGTCTGGCCGGTTTTCGGGAGTTGAATTATGCCGGTGGTTGTACCGCCTGTTACTGCTGTTGCAGTAAAATTTTGACCGGTCAGGTTTGCGCCGTTCACCGTAACTGCGAGGGTTGCCGGTGTGAAGGTAAAGCCGGTTTTGACAGCTGTAATGGTGTAGTTGCCATTGGCTAAACCGCCAATAGTATATCCGCCTGCATTAGTTGTTGCAGAGCCTCCGTTTGTGCTGACTGTTACATCGGCCAGTGCTGCTCCACCACTTGTGATCGTACCTGAAATACTATACGTTACCGTTACACCACCAGCACCAG
>CAJBRY010000608.1 GCA_903958085.1 uncultured Geobacteraceae bacterium | reverse complement strand
TATTAAGGACATCATTACTCCACCAATTTTATTGTTGGAAATCGACGAGTTGCTGGAAATTTTCGGCCTCTTTATGCTTGTGTTGATTGGCCTTGAGCTTTTGGATACCATTGCCAAAACCTACATGGGTGAATCAACTGATCACGCGCAGATAGTTATGGCCGTTGCAATTATTGCAATTTCCCGGAAAGTGATCATTCTTGACGTAAAGGATTTGTCAGGCCTGGCCCTGCTGGGAATTGCTGCAATCATTCTGGCCCTCTCCATCGGTTACTATCTGATCAAGAAAAAGGATGCTGCGTTGAAAGATAGTCAGCAAGATGCCTTGTGAAGATGTGTTGGCAACACAACCTGTCTGCGCTGCATAAAATCAAAACAGTGGGAGTATGAAAAACATGGAAGTAATCAAGGTAACACTCGACGGCGGGAGAAGAGTGACCGCCCATCTGAATGACGGCAGACAGGTGACGACCGATCAACCAATCACCGAAGGGGGAACTGATACAGCACCAACCCCATTCGACATTTTTCTGGCGTCGCTGGCAACGTGTGCAGGCGTATATGTTACTGATTTCTGTAACCACCGTAACATCCCTACTGACTCAATTACGTTGAGTCAGGCGGCCGAGTTCACCATGGATGACAAAGGGAAACACATTTTAGCGGCAATATCATTGGTGATACATCTTCCGGACGAATTCCCGGATAAATACCGTGAGGCTATTGTACGAGTAGCAGAACTCTGTGCGGTCAAAAAAGCTATACTTCATCCGCCAAAATTTTCAGTTCAATTGGGTTAAGCTTGGGGAGTTGCTTTCACGTGGGAATATAAAATTTCACTACTGAAAGTTCTTTCCCTTTGATAATTTTCTCTTCCTACCAAAGTGCCTTCAATAGGGACTTTGCGAGCCATGTTACTCTTCATACTACTGTATAACTGCATCTTGTACAACTACCCCGTAGACTCCACCAAAAAAAATATTGATATTGTCGCTTGCAAGTGACATAGCTGTCACCAGCTAGTGACTAAAGAGGAGCTCTTATGAAAGAAGCAATTATAAACAGTAAAACCCAAGCGACTCGATCACGGGGTCAAATAGCAACACGTGAACTACTGATCAAGGCTGTTGGAACATTACTGGCGCGCCAGGGATTCACCTCACTCGGGGTGAATGCAGTGGCGAAAGAGGCTGGAGTTGACAAGGTATTGATCTATCGGTACTTCGGTGGTCTACCCGAGTTGTTGCGGCAATTTGGCAGTTCCGGAGAGTTCTGGCCATCTGTTGACGAATTGACTGGCTGGAAGGCTGATGCGTTGCAACAAATGCCATTGACTCAGAGTGTGCCCATGGTCATGCGCAATTACATCAAAGCCCTACGGAACAGGCCTCTCACACGAGAAATTCTTGCTTGGGAATCGGTTGAGCGTAATGAACTCACCAAGGTGTTGGAAGAGGTCCGCGAAAAGGTGAGCATGGACTTATTTCAAGCAGTCAGGATCGATTCTGAAAAGCACCCTGCTGTTATCTCTATTAGCACGCTGCTTGCCGCTGCGGTTAACTATCTGGTGATTCGCTCCCGGACAATCAACCAGTTTAACTCAATTGACATTGCCAGTGATGACGTCTGGGAGACGTTAGAAAAAACCATTACTACCATCTGCGAAAAATGTTTCGGGCCTGAAAATCAATAAAATTAAAAAGAAACAGGAGGGAAAGAAAGTGGCCAAGCCATACACAGTGACTTTATTTGTTGGTAAATCAGCCGTAATCATCATCTTGTTGTTATCATATATTAGCATGGCGCAGGCTGAAAATGCGGCCACAAAAGCCGCAAATCAGACAAGATCCCCTGCCGCCATGGATGGTGGACGTCCAGAAAACAGGCCAAATGGGTGGAAATTTAAAGTCGGAGTTGGTGCTCTATATGCCCCTATCTTCGTAGGATCTAAAGATTACCAAATTATTGCATTTCCAAATGTTAAAATTGATTTCAACGACCAATTTTTTCTGTCGGTCAAGGAGGGAGTTGGCTACAACGTAGTACATTCTAATGGGTGGCGTGTCGGTCCATTAGTGAAGTACGTTTTTGAGCGTAAAGAGGACGGTAGCAATCCTTTCCGGGTGGCTGGAAATAAGTCGACTGCACTAAAGGGTCTCGGCAATGTTGATGCGACTATAGAATGTGGTGGTTTTGCAGAATACAGTTACGAACCATTCTCATATAAAATTGAACTTCGTAAAGGCATAGATGGCCATAAAGGGATGATTGGTGAGGCCAGCATTAACTATTCTGGTGCAATCAAGCGTCTCGGGCCGCCAATTGTCTATGCATTCGGCTCGCGTGCAACATTTACAGATTCTGAATACATCAATGCCTATTTTGGTATTAACCAGCCTCAATCAGTGAGCTCCGGACTTAACCGCTACGATGCAGGTGGGGGGTTTGTCTCTTATGGCATCGGTGGTTTTATGTTGATACCACTTTACTCCCCGGTTTCGGTTTCTGTATTTGGTGGATATGATCGTTTGGGCAACGAGGTCGCTGATTCACCATTAATTACGCAACGTGGTAGCGAAAACCAATTCTCAATCGGCTTGAGCGTTGCCTACAAATTTGACTTGTGAATGATTTCAAGGTTGAGGACCTGCAATGGGGGGCAAACGGAGGAGCTTATGAACAGACGGACATTTCTTGAAATTGTGGACGGCGGCATTTTCCTTTCGGCAACAGCCGCGATCGCAGGGTGCACGTCAGAAATACCACCCGAGGCGATAGCAGCATGTCAAGTACCTGGAGCAGAACAAGACGTTCGCCGATGGATACTAAGTTACGGCATTCTGGCACCTCACTCACATAATCTTCAGTCTTGGTTCGTAGGCCTGAATACTCCGGGAGAGATTATTCTCTACTGCGACACTAATAGGCTCCTACCTGGAACAGACCCGTACTTTCGCCCGATTATGATGAGCCACTAGATTGCCTTGCGGATACTCGGTACGTCCCCCCAAGAACAGCCTTCGTCTATACAAATCCGTCATCTTTGTTAGTAGGTTCTGCTTCTCTGGGAGTGGGTGTAGGATCATACGTTCTTGCTGAATTTGGGACATACAACCCGCTCACTTCAGGTAATGTTGTATTTGTAGCCCCAATACAAGATTAGCTTTCTTTCAGATAATGCCCCGTCAGTTATGTTTCCGACGGGGTTTTTCTTTTCTAGCTATTGATTTACACCCCGCCTTTACCCTTGACAAAATTCCTTGCAGATGAGCCTAGCTCCAGTAACCATTTAATATTGATAATCTATATATATTGGTGCACAATACTTCTAAAGTGCTACACCAATGGATCACTCACATAAATGGAGGAACAAGTCATGAGAGGGATATTACTATTGCTTGTTGTAATTGTCATATTTGCTGGCACAGAGGTATGTGCTGACGGGCGATCGATATCGATTGCAACGGTCACGAATGTACGTGAAGTATATAAAACGATTATCCAACGTGAACCTATAACCACGCGTGAAGAAATGTGCGAGAACGACACCGGTCTTGTCGGCGCATTGATTGGTGGAGTTGCAGGCGGACTGATAGGAAACCAGTTCGGCAAAGGGACTGGCAATGCTGCTATGACTGCACTTGGAGCCGTAGCCGGTGTAGCGACTGGTCAACATATGGCACAAGGTCAAAAATGCTATCCCCGTGACAGGATCAGCTATGTTGAACGGGAAAAAGACATCACCGACGGTCATATTGTTACCGTGGATAACGGTGAAGAGTTCCGGACTAAAACCCGTTATCATATTGGCGACCGCGTGAGAATCCGTTCTACAATAGAGTAGTTGTTTTCCAAACACTGTAGATTGACAAAAGAGCCAGAAACCCCTTGCCTGTTTCGAAGTTGACGATGAGAACAACGTCTTCTATGAGGGCGTGTGACCATAATTTGAAGTCAATATGTACAATACCAAGAAACAGGACTTTGCGCGGCTAGGCGACACCTCGCGTCCTCTAGTTTCCCTTGACAAAATTCCTTTGAAGCGCTAGAAAAAACTCACTTCAGAGGCATGCGTTGAAAGACGGTTATCTAACAGTTGGATTAGACGATTTGCCATACTGGAAGTTTGTAATTACTCGTGAATCTTTGTTTTCATGCAAAGTATGCCATCACCCACGAAAGTGTTCTTTCACAAGGGTATTTAAAATTATCCTACTGAATGGCTTTTCCCTTTGGAGTTATTTTGTTGTCTACTAAAGCTGCTTTAAATAGGGAAATAGTTATTTTAAATCAGCAAGTTAGCGCTCAATTCTACGAATCCGTAGGTCGGGCGTTCGAATCGCTCTAGGCGCACCAATAAAATCAATGGGTTACAGGTAGATGCTGTAGCCCTTTTTCTTTTCCATTGTCCAATATGGGTCATGTGCAGTGTTGACTATAAAATTAATCGGCTAAACCTGGGATGCTGGACTTGTATTCATAAGAAGGAGTACTGCCTTTGAAATCAGGGAATAATTTTTTTTTACTCCTAACAGCGCTTGCCATGGTCGCTTGTTCTAACAACAGCAAAATTGAGGCAGATGAAAAGACAGATGCCATAAAAGCTTCTGAACAACGTGCAGCTGCGGCTGCTTTTGCGGCAACAACAGCTCCAACCAGAAAAGCTGCGGCTTTTGCGGCACAAACCAGTGCTGCTCGTAAAGCTATGATTCCAAAAATCAAGTACAATGCAGGTGAAAGTCCAGAATTTGCAAAACAGTGTGGTTGGCCGGTGAATGGCCCGTCTCCTCTGCCGGGCGCAATACTTCCGTCAAAACGGATAGTTGCATATTACGGTAATCCCCTCTCGAAAAAAATGGGGGCACTTGGGGAGTTTCCAAAAGAAGATATGCTAAAACGTTTGAAAGGTGAGGTTGACAAGTGGCAGGCGGCTGACCCCGCTACTCCTGTACAGCCGGCTTTGCATCTTATCGCTGTTGTTGCGCAGGGGGCACCGGGAAAAGACGCTAAATACCGTATGATTATGCCTGACAAAATTGTTAATCAGGTCTACGGCTGGGCTAAAGAGATCGGAGCTGTGATGTTTATCGATATTCAGACCGGCCATGATGATATTAGAAATATCCTTCCGCGCTTTGAGTGGATTTTGAAGAATCCGGATGTACACCTTGGAATTGACCCAGAATTTAATCTCATAAAAAGCGGTAAAAAACCTGGCAAGAAGATTGGAACCTACGATGCGGTTGACATAAATTATGCTTCAGGCTATCTGCAGGATCTTGTGAAGAAAAACAAGCTGCCGCCTAAAGTATTCACGGTACACAGGTTTACTCGCAACGGAGTTACAAACGCAAAAAAAATTGTTCTGCGTCCGGAAGTACAAGTAGTAATGCATATGGATGGATGGGGTGCACCTTGGTTGAAACGAGACTCTTATAAAGATTATGTTGTTGCGGAACCTGTTCAGTATACCGGATTCAAGCTTTTTTATCATAACGACACGAAGAAGGGTAATCCGCTCCTTACGCCGCAGGAAGTGCTCAAGCTGAATCCTAAACCGTTATATATTCAGTACCAATAGCTTAATGCTGCTGGTATTCCCCCCACTTGCCAAGGCGTGCGAACCACCTGCCGGTATTGCACGACTGGCTGCATATCTTGAAGCTCACGGGGTTTCCTGTCATCTGCTGGATGCCAATCTTGAGGGTCAACTTTGGCTGCTCCGGCAACCTGTAACTGCAACAGATACCTGGAGTCGTCGAGCGCTTAAAGGTCGAAATACCAACCTGGAAGCCCTGCGTGATCTCAATACCTACCGGAACTATGATCGATATAACCGTGTAGTAAGAGACCTCAACAGAGTTTTATCAATATCATCTGCTGATCATGACTTTTCTGCCGGATTGGCAGATTTTCAGCACGCCAAATTTTCACCAATACGCAGTTGCGACCTCCTCTCTGCCGCTAAGCAACCGGAACTAAATCCATTTTATTCCTATTTTAGCCAAAGACTTCCAGAGCTTATTAAAGATGTTACCACCATAGGTTTTTCTCTAAATTATCTTAGCCAGGCGCTTACTGCCTTTGCCATGATCGGTTATGTCAGAAGGTGCTATCCTTCACTTAAAATCGTGCTAGGCGGTAGCTTGCTGACTTCATGGATGCGGCGGCCAAACTGGTGCAATCCATTCGGTGATTTGCTAGATTATCTAATCTCCGGGCCCGGTGAAGAAGCTCTGCTAAAGCTACTTGGAGGCGTTCAAATAGATAAAGGATGCATAGCACCCGATTATTCAAAACTGCCATTGGATAAGTATTTTTCGCCTGGAGTGATTCTACCTTACAGCGCGGCTAACGGTTGTTACTGGAATCGCTGCTCGTTCTGTCCGGAGCAGGCTGAAGGGGGTGGATATCATCCAGTTCCGATCTCGCAAATTTTGACAGATCTTAAGTTGTTGACAGAAAAAACTGAACCGGTTCTGATCCATCTGCTTGACAACGCAGTTAGTCCTGCGCTCTTGTCTGCCCTGGCAGAAAATCCTATCGGAGTACCATGGTATTGTTTTGTCCGAATCAATGAAACTCTGGCCAATCCTGAATTCTGCAAATTGCTTAAACGTTCAGGATGCGTAATGTTAAAGTTGGGGCTTGAATCGGGAGATCAAGATGTACTAGATCGAATGTGCAAGGGGATTGATCTTGGTTTAGCCTCACAGGTTTTAAGTAACCT
>CAJBRY010000607.1 GCA_903958085.1 uncultured Geobacteraceae bacterium | reverse complement strand
TCGAAAACCTGGGCAAGAAATATACCCTGCATCATCAGCAGCGGGAGTCGTATACTGCCCTGCGTGATGTGGTCACAAACGGTGTTGCTGCATTTGGAAAAAAACTGATCCATCCTTTTCACCGCATTCTTGCCCCTGGACCCATGACCCTTGACCCTGCAGTCGAAGACTTCTGGGCGCTCAAAGATGTTTCCTTCGAAGTCAATCAGGGTGACCGGATCGGTATCATCGGTCGCAACGGTGCCGGTAAGTCGACACTTCTTAAAATCCTCAGCAGGATCACCGAACCTACAACCGGATCTGTCCGGATAAAGGGGAGGGTTGCCAGTCTGTTAGAGGTGGGCACCGGTTTTCACCCGGAGTTGACCGGTCGGGAAAATATCTACCTTAACGGTGCTATCCTTGGGATGGGCCGGGCTGAAATCAAGAAAAAGTTCGATGAGATTGTTGATTTTGCTGAGATCGAGAAGTTTCTTGATACTCCGGTTAAGCGGTATTCATCGGGGATGTATGTGAGGCTTGCCTTCGCTGTGGCGGCCCACCTGGAACCGGAAATTCTTATTGTGGATGAGGTGCTGGCGGTTGGTGATGCTCAGTTTCAGAAGAAGTGTCTGGGAAAGATGGAGGATGTGTCGACTAAGGAAGGTCGGACGGTGTTGTTTGTGAGTCATAACCTCTCCGCAATAAATTCACTATGTAGTAGTACCATACTTCTTAATAAAGGGTCAGTAGGGCTATATGGCAAAACAAATGAGGTGACAAATGCTTATATTGATGGATTTAGTCATGAACAATCAGATGAAGACGGTAGATTTGACTTAACTAAAAGATATAATTCACACAACAATGGAGTTCCGATGATCGTGGCAATTACGGTTTATGATCATAATGGTCAACGTTCAAACACCGTAGTAATGGGTAAATCTGCGAGGCTTCAATTTGAGTTAGAAGGTTTAATTGATGAGGAGAATATGGATTTTGGGATTGGTTTTTACACACCCGAAGGTTTTCGAATTACCTCAGCAGCTACATGGTCAAATGAAATATATCGCTTGAATGTTTCTACAAAAATTTCATTTGTTTCGTTTGAATTTGATATGGTTCCTTTTACTGCGGGAAAGGTCATGATGTCCCCTTCAGTTTCAAATTCAAGGCTTGGAATTATCTATGATCATCCTGAGATGTCTTGTTCTCTCAATGTTGTTGAAGATGTCTTATTGTTTGAAAAAAGGAAAATCTCACGAACGTTTGGTGTAATATCAATAAATGGTAAGTGGCAGATTTGAGTCAGAAATTGGAAAATCCATGAAAATAGCATTGATTCAACCAGCAAAGCCTGATGATAAGTCTTCCGCCGCAAAAGATTGGAACTTGTGTCGACCCTTATCACTCTTATATCTCTCGTGTGCCATCCGGAACTCTCCGTTGCATGAATGCCAAATATTCGATCTAGAACAAATATTTGCAGTTACATCTGATTTTTGTGTTGAAAAAATGATTATGTCTCTAAATTTCGATGTATTTGGTGTGACTGCAACAACATTTACACGACATGAAGCTATCTCGGTCATAAAATTAATTCGTAAATACCATCCATCAAAAAAGATAATTGTAGGTGGTGTCCATTTTATGCATTGTGATGTGGATACGCTTATCAATGTTCCAGAAGTCGATGTCGTTGTACTTGGAGAGGGTGAAAAAACAATTGTTGATCTGTTAGACGCTTTGCATGCGTCACTTCCATTGGAAAATATCAAAGGTATCACGTATAGAAATGATTCAGGTGAAATTATAGAGAACTTGGATTCAGAACTCTTTGAAGATTTAGACCATATGGATATATTTAGTCCTAGTATCCCGATGGATTACCCAGAGTATTTAATGGGAAGTAAACAGCTGATCCCAGCAGTAAGTCTAATGACTTCACGTGGGTGTCCGTTCAAGTGTGTGTTTTGTGCCAAGGCTGGAATGAAGTATCGCCACAGGTCATCCCAAAATGTAATAAAAGAGCTAAAGTATTATGTTAATCAATTAGGGATAACAGCATTTAATTTTATTGATTTAACTTTTACCGCAAATCCGCAGAGGTCTAGAGAGTTGTGTCAAGCAATTATTGACGAAGGTCTGAAAATTCAATGGTGGTGTGAGACTCGGGCTAACGTACCGCTTGATATGATTTGTCTCATGCAGCAGGCTGGATGCAGATATATTGTAGTTGGTGTGGAAACAGGCTCTAGATCCGTATTAGAGCGAATTCAAAAAGGTGTTACTCTTGAACAGGTAGAACAGTTATTTGTGCATACAAAGAAACATGGAATTCAAACGACAGCATATTTTATGTGCTCACATCTAGGCGAAACTTATGAAGATGCTATGGAAACAATAAGATTTATTGATAAAATTGAAAGAATGTATGGAGTAAGCACAACTTTGCAGCCATGTATGATTTTACCTGGAACGGAGATTGAGGCTATTGCAAAAAAAAGTGGTGCACTGTCGGCTTCCTTTTCTTGGTCAGGCGAATTTCATGCACCTGAAAATTCTAAGCTAGGCCAAGTGACCACAATACCTCTCTTTTTAGACGGTCTTACATTAGAACAAATATCTGATATTCTTTTTAAAAAGAACAAAATATCAGCTATACATCATAGATATAAAGACATTTCTCTTGGCTATTTTAAAGTTGCTTTGGAAGCGCATGGATTAATAAAGCTATCAAAAATAGTACTTGATGATTTGTATACATTTTTTTTCAAGAACCGACATTTTGTTGATAAGTAATCAGGGCGCTTAATACATGAACACTACATTCAAACTTGAACATATCCATTGTGATTTGTGTGGCAATGATAAATATGTTGAACGATATCGTAAGCCAGATAACTGGTTGTTTTTGAACCAGTTCCAATACCCAGTAGTTGAGTGTACCGCTTGTGGACTTGTTTATGTTAACCCGAGACCTGCAGCAGAGGAGATGGGGCGATATTACCCGTCTGGATATCATGACGGCAGGAATGATGAAAAACATTTAGAACGATATGCAGTGCAGTATTTGTATATTAAGCCATACCAGTTTAATTCTGTACTTGATGTTGGTTGTGCTCGTGGTGACTGGTTGGCTTATATAAACAGAATATCTCCTGGATTAGAGTTGCATGGCGTTGATGCCTTTAGTAATTTGGTTAATCATGACTTTGTTACGTTTCAGAAAGCACTATTATGTGAGGCAAATCTTAAGAATAATTTTTTTGATCTAGTTACGGCTTGGGCAGTTCTTGAACATGTTCATAGCCCATCGGCATATTTTGAGGCTGTATCAAGGCATTTAAAAGATGGTGGCAAGTTTATCTTCCTTGTCACAAATTCAGAAAGTTTATATGGCAAACGTGCTTATTGTGAAGATATTCCACGTCATCTGTATCATTTTAGCGAAAAAACCATTGAACAATATGCCAAAAAGTTTTCAATGAAAATAATTGCTAAAAATTATGACACTCATTTTTGGGACGCTCGTGGAATAGGTACTTTTTATTATTTACTCGGTAATATTTTGGGTGTGAATTGGAATCTAATATCACTGAATAGGGTAAATATTATTCAAAAACTTGCGATGCGTATTGGTTCCTTTATTGATAGTCTTGTGTTCTATTTCCAATGGGAAGCAAGGTTAAAGAAATCAGGAATAATTGTGTTTGTCTTGGAAAAAGCAGAATGAAACTAATAAGAAGTATAATTGCAGAACATTTAGGGCATAGTTTAATTAAAAAATTATACGAATTATATAAAGTTTTTCAAATCGCTACCCACCTTACTGCAAAAGAGAAATACCGTCTATATCAACTTGCAATAAACAAGAAATATGTGCTGGAAATAGGCTCTTATACTGGCGCTTCAACGTGCTGTTTTGCTGCAGCTATGAAAAACTCCGGTGGTGGAAAAGTGTTTTGTATAGATACCTGGAACAACGATTCCATGTCTGAAGGGCATCGTGATACTTGGAAGGAGTTTCAGAGCAATACTGAAAATTATAAAGATTATCTCATGCCTATTCGTGGTTTTAGTACGTCGGTTGTTGATGAAGTTTCTGCTCATATTAAGTCGCTTGATCTGCTGTTTATTGACGGTGACCATTCTTACGAAGGAGTAAAATCAGACTGGAAAGCGTATAAGCATTTTTTACGTTCAGGTTCTACAGTTGTGTTCCATGATTCAGGTTGGGCTGAAGGAGTAAAGCAGGTAATTGCAGAGGATGTTATTCCCTTTGTTAGCTCTTCTGGATGCTTACCTAATATGTGGTGGGGAGTAATTAAGTAGGCATGAAACTTTCAGTTATTATTCCTACTCGTAATCGCTCTAAATTATTAGAGATTACTCTCCAGTCACTTCTTGCCCAGTCTCTTCATTCGGAATTCTTTGAAGTCATTGTAGTTGATAATGGTTCTGAAGATAATACTTCTAAAATTGTAAACTCATTCAATAAAAGCCTAAAAAATCTCCGATATTTTTTGAAATCTGAACCAGGTCTTCACGTAGGTCGGCATTTAGGGTGTCTAAAAGCTGAATCGGATATCCTTGTGTATGCAGACGACGATATTGAAGCTTTTCCAACTTGGCTGCAAGCTATCAAAGAATCATTTGATGATGAAGCAGTTGCCTTGGTAGGTGGTAAATGCTTACCAAAGTTTGAGTCAGATCCACCAGAATGGTTAAACAGAATGTGGTCACCAAATATGAAACGGGAGCGTTTACTGGGTTATCTGAGCGTAATTGATCTCGGTGATGATGCTAAGTTTATCACTCCTTATCATGTGTATGGGTGCAATTTTTCGATCAGGCGTTCAGTTCTTCTTGAGGCTGGTGGGTTTCACCCCGACTCAATGCCCCAGGAATTAAGTCACTTTCGTGGAGATGGTGAAACATATATATCGGAATACGTTAAGAATAGGGGATATAAAGCATTTTACAATCCATTAGCATCAATCTATCACTATGTGCCAACTGAAAGGATGACAAACGAATATTTCTGTCGTCGATTATACAATCAAGGGATTTCTGACTCCTATACTGCTATCAGAAATGCCAATACTATCAACAGGAAAACAATGACTCCTCCCTCATATTCTGTTCAGATTCTGAAAGAATGGTTTAAAAGTTTATCTCTCTATTTAAAAGGAAAAGGAGCTCTAGCTAGAGAAGAAGCCGCGCTGCACCGGAATTTTACTGTCGCATATAAGGCAGGTTACGATTATCATCAGAAAATAGTAGCTGAAACGCCTGAACTACTTAGCTGGGTTTTAAAGTCTGATTATTGGAACTCTCAGCTTCCAACGGTAGTAGCTGATGTAAAGACTGAACATTTTATATAGAGATAGCAATTGGTTATACCTGTATGAATATATTTCAAAAAATCCGACATTATGGCCTTGCTAGATCCGTAAACAAAATTATTTTTTTGGCTCTCTGCAAGATTGGTTGGTATGAGTGGCGCGTCAGGAATGCTCCTAGGTACAATAATCCAACACCAAATGATCTCGATCAAATTGAACGTGATCTGCGGAAAATTGAAGTAGAGATTAAAGATTACTTTCCATCAGTAGAAGCGTTCAGAGCTTTTCAGGCGGAAAACTATTTTCCAGACGATTATCATGGTGGCAGGAGTAGCGGTGTATGGAATGAAAAACTGCTTGAACACTGGATTGCATCAGAAATGTTTGGGTTTGCAAGACTTTGGAATGAGTGACGTATATGTTGATGTTGCAGCAGCAAATTCTCCTTGGGTATATGAGGTAAAGAATCGCAAAAGGATTGATGCTTATGCAATTGATCTTGGAGAAGTTGGTGAGGCCTATCAAAGTCTGCCATATTATCGAATTGAAAACGCCACTGCGACAAGTTTTCCAGATGCATCAGTGAAAGGCGCATCTCTTCATTGCGCTTATGAAATGTTTTCTGGCAACGATGACGTAAAGTTTGTCAGTGAAATTGCTCGAATTCTTTCGCCAGGTGGAAAGGTAGTAATTCTTCCGCTTTATATGCACACTCATTTTTGTGCATACTCAACACCTGAATATTTTGGAAAAGGTCACAGTGATCCAGTTGCAAAGGAATATGTTCGTCTTGATTGCATGGGTGTAACTTCATCACGAAAATATGATGCAGCAGCACTAAAAAGTCGAGTGCTGTATGCTATTATTTCAAATGGTATGAGTTATAGGATACTTGTATTGCGGAATAAGTCTGATTTTGGAGATGGTATTTACTGTCATTTCATCTTGGAGATTACCAGGTGAATGCCTCTTCAGAAAAAATCAAGGCTTCAGTAGTTGTTATCGGTTTTCAAAAAGAGTCCGCTGGAATGTATCCGCATCTTTTTGATTTTCTGCATAATTTGAGATGTTATTTTGACGAGGTAATTTATATTGATGATGATGAT
>CAJBRY010000606.1 GCA_903958085.1 uncultured Geobacteraceae bacterium | reverse complement strand
TTAACTTTAAGATAGCTGGACAAGTCCGCGATATCCCAAAAACCATTTTCAATTATCTGATCCTCTGCCATAACATTACCTTGCTGCATTTAATTCTCTATAAATTCGATATTGGAAAGGGATTCCTCGTATTTTCTTGACTCTTCCAATAATTTATACGCCTCTTGTTCCATTGCTTCCTGTGACATTCCGCCTGTTTGCTTTAATGCTTCCAAACATTCTTCATAGATTTCCCGTTCTGAAGGAGAGTTAAAGTAAAGATTAGCTTGACCCTGCACTTGTGCAGACTCTCTACCACTCTCTACCTCTCTCAAAATAGCTTGATCTTGTTCAGCTTTTTCAGGTAGAGAGTTGGGTAGAGAGTCGTTAGGTTTTGCGGACTCTCCAGTGGTGTATCTGAATTGCTTCAGGAGCGTGACATATTCGTTATCGGTGATCAGGATTTCGGAGTAACCTTTAACCCTCCGATTGCGGAAGCTCATGCTCTTTAACCGCTTGCCGATCCATGGCGATGATGCATGCCGGTTTTCGGGTTTGCCCTGGTTGTATCTTGTTCGTATATCACTGACCTTGATGCTCCATTCTGCAAAACGGTCAAGCGCGAACTCCGAAGTTATCTCTTTGATAATGGCAACAAGGCGACCTTCAATTGTGTCTTTTCTGGATTCTTCCTTTTCACTGGCAATGGCGAGCATTGATTCTGAAAGTATGCGTGAATCAACCGGCAGCAGCGAGTTCACAAAGAACATTGGTTTTGCTATATCCCACAGCCTGCCCGATATTCCCTCGATTGGCTCCATGTCGGGAAATGTTTTTGTCAGATGTTTCGCCCTCCAGGCAGTCAGCCTTTCTTTCAGCTCCAGTGCCATTTCAGGGCGCGGATTCTCGTAGTTGCCGGGACGATTCGGCATCGTGATCGGCAGGCAGCGGGTTTCCAGTATATGTTGCAATGGTTCATTGCTGGAAATAATTGTCGGACCGTAGATATCAAAATACATCATGTCATTGAACGGACCTTCATCCGGGTTTCGGATACGGCAGCACTTGGCACCTTTTTCGGCGCGCAGTAGCAGAATATCCTCGCAATTGCCGCGTTCAGCTTTCTTGGATATATCCATCAGATCAAAAAAGAAGGTTCCATGAAAATATTCACTATAGCGGAAGATGGTAGCTTCCCGCAGTTCAACGAGATGGATACCACGGAAGGCGACATTACTGATAGACTTGCCGGTTCGACTCTTGCCCCGCTCCGGCACGGCATTGAAGAGAATATAGGGGCAGTAATCAATGCCGGGGTGATCGTGCAGATAGGTGAGAAATACAAAGTGGGCAACAATAGCCCACTGTTCGTCGTCCAGGGCGGAGAATCGTTTCAGATAGAAAATCACATCTTCGTAAAGTGCATGGTCTTCCTGTGCGAAGTAGCGCAGGACTTCGGCAGCGCGGGGAATCGTGAACTGGAAGTGTATCTTATCAGGAATAGAGAAACTGTCTGTTTCTGTGCTGTGCTCCGGGGTAAGAATAAGTTCTCCATGCTGAAGGATCACATAGACCAGTTGACCGTCATCATTACTGCATACATCGACCAGTCCGGGAAAGTAGGCTGAAAGTGAGGAGGCGCTGAAGGAATCCATTAGCGTTTACCTCCTTGGGATAGTGTTCCGAGCGGAATAGCTTTCTTGATGCAGGCGGTTTTAAAGTCTGCGGCATTGTTGCGCCTGGTCAACCGGCTTTGCAGTTCATGCAGGGCATCATCACGGTTTGTTATTCCCAGGTGTGCAGCAAAAGATGAGAGACAACCGTCGATATGGGAAAGATGCCAGTCCGGCGATGCAGTTCCCGCTGATTTGTAAATCCGCTTTACTTCGCTGAAAGGAGCATTTTCCTGGAAGCATTTTTGAACTGCAGACCAGAAAGGATGAATCGTTCTCCGTTCTGCTTTTTCATTATCCGGCAGGCGCAGAGAAAACCATTTCGAGGTGAGATCGAGCCACAATCCGGCTTGTTTCTCTTTCAGATCGTCAAGGGAGTTGATGCCGAAGTCCTTCAAGGCAGTGCGGCGAACTTGAAATTCAATCCGCCAGACATCTTCCGGTGATTCCCGCTGCCATAGTTCTAGGAACCAGAGCTTGATCCCGCCTTTTTGCTGGACTTCCACACCTTTGTTATACATGCGCAACTGGATAGGAGACTTTTTATCTCCAACATAATAGGTTTCCACATCATCCTTATCCAGGATCAGTTGGTTTTTATCGTTTCGGGTAACCTTGTGGGAAAGCAGGAATTCATAAGAGAGGCCGCCGGGAACCAAAAAATCGGCGCAGAGATCGAGACGGCTGACCTGGACAAACTGGATTGATCCGCCGCCAATTGTTTTAAGGTCTTCGGTGATCCAGGATAATGCTGTTTCAATACCATTGAGCCAAAGTGTCTTGGCATCGATGGAGAGATAGACATTGGGTGATGATCCAGGCCGCGCAGCTATGCCGATAAAAAGATTGTAAGCTTCAAACTGAAGATGAAAGCGGTAGTTTTCACCTTTGCCGTTTGGTTTGAAGATACATTTTCTACCCAAAGGCAGATCAATAAGCAGACCACCCTGCTTCCTGGCTTGTTGTTTCTTTTTGTCGAACGATTGCAGTCTTCGTTTCCAGTCTGATCCCCATATGACATATAAACCAAGATCAAGGGAATCAATGCCGCACAGTAGAAACTGGAACTCTTCAACTTGTGGGCCTGAAACATGGCGTGTTACAGATACCGCCATGTTTCCATTACTGCGCTGAGACTGGTAACTGTCTTCAGGAACATACTTCACCGCCTTTCCGTCCGCCGGCGATGTTTCGGCGGCAGACGGATAAGGCGGTTTATCTTGCGCTGGTAAACATGCACCAACACTCTTGCCGTCGTTATACTGATTTATTTTTTTCATTTGATGATCTCCTTTTCTTTTTGATGAGAAACTAACATGGAAAGAAAAAGGACTACTGGACATCAAATGAATTATTTCATGTCTGCCTCGGAGGGGGGATCACTTGCCAGAATAAACGCGCCCTTTGAACAGCTTTTTCAAAGGTTTCTCCTACAGTAATATCATCATCACCAATGCCTTTCCCTGAATCTTGGGCGATGGCATTAAATAGTTCGTTAATTGCCACGGCAGTGAGTTTCTGTCCCAGAGCAATGGATGCAAGTGAGATTAGACCTGCAAAAGCGTATTTAACTGTCTGAATTTCTATTCTTACTTTCGGCGCTTTTTGGATGGCTTTTGACATGAGATCAAATTTGCTTCTCTGCTTGGCTACCGCTGCCTGGTGAAATATTTCTGATATTTTCGGATCATCAATAATCGACTTATCCAGCCGAAGCAGCTTTTCAATGGCATCGTCATCACCATGCCTTGCTTTTCGTAGTAAGTAGGGCGGATATGTGCCGTAAAGAAGAAAACAGGGAATCAGCACCCGAAAATAAAAGATAATCTCAGGTGTATTGATAAACTTTCTGGCTATCT
>CAJBRY010000605.1 GCA_903958085.1 uncultured Geobacteraceae bacterium | reverse complement strand
TATATATTTCTTCATAAATTTGGCGTCTTCCAAGCCTGCATTAGGCACGACTGGACTTACGGTAAAGTGCTAACCAATAAATGAGTGCTGAAGCCGTGTTCGCAATAACTAGACCTGCTATAGCTCCGACTAGCCCCCAAGTGATAACCAACAAAGAAGTGCTGGCAATGCTTATCAGCACCGCTGAGATCATTAAGCGACCGACTACACTAGTCTTATAAACGCCTATAACCCCGACATGCAGAATTCCCGCTGCCGCCGCAAGAGCACCCGATACGATAAAAAGAGGAAGATAAGCCGAGAAAATAAGATAGTCTTTTCCCGAAAATACTTGCATAATCCAATCCGAAAGAACTATTGCTATGCCAATGGCAATGCAGGCAAAAATGAATATACCGAAAAGGAGCTTGTGCACTAATCGCTTCAACTCTTTGAAGCCAGTTTCACTTTCAATGGCGCTCAAGCTGTAAATCTTCGGACCAACAAATCCCTGCACAACGCCGATAAACAACACCATCGGGAAATAGCCAATTTGTAGTAACACACTGTAAGCAGCTAATTCGTCCACACCAGTAAATGCCGTAAGAATCCACCGATCCCCAACAGACTTGAATGCCACAAGCAAAATTGGTAGATATAGTGGTTTACTCATTATTAAGCTTTGCTTAGCCATAACGATGAGACGGTTCATTGGTAATTTACCGGATGTGTAGCAATTTCCAATATGAAATCTAACCAAAAGAAATACCATAAAAGCACCAGTAGAAATAGACATCAGCGTATAAACAACCTCGCTTTTGAATAACACTAAAACGAGGGATACTAACGCCAACTTCAACACAGAATCGAGTATCGAAAACAATGCGGCGGATCTCCTGTCGCTGATTATATTCAATACATTAAAATAGATTCCTTGCGCGCCGTTTGCACAGAGATAGAAGAAACAACTCCAGGCAACCGCGCCTTCAATGGTGTTATTGATTCCTGCATATCCCCACAACCAGGATAAAAACCCTAGCAGCAAAAGCGCCACTCCAAGAAGGTCAGTTACAAACCTGACTATTAGGAATCCATCAGATACCTGTTGTAGATCGCAAACCGCGGATCCAACATTTTTTGCAACAACAATCGATATCGGATCATAAAGAACTTGACGAAGAAACAATACAATTGTCATGCATAAGGAATAGTAGCCGAATTGCCCAATGCTCAAATGGCTCGTCAACAACTTCAATAACAAGAAATTGATTAACAGTAGAACACCTTGGCTTGCTACTATCCATAGCGCCCCAGATTTCTCGTCAAACGCAGCCATCGTTAGCGACATCTTTAAGTTCACACATTCAGGATTGGTTTTACGAGACGAGACCTTTGAATTATTGCTGTTTGGTTTTTCCACTCTATTTCTTGTGTACTTACTCAAAGCAGCATCCCTTCCACTCTGCCCCAGTCTATTACATCATCTATCTTTTCCAGCCTCTTCAGGTTTCTGACATCTTCGTTCCTTTTCAAATGCAATTTTCAATTATTCCTCTCACTGTCTCGCAATCCTCTTCAGTGATTCCTATATTTGGGTAGTTATGCGGGTCTCGTGGTTAGCGCTCTTACGCTTTTTTAGCCAACTCAAGGCCTTTACCCGAAAAATTCTGTACAAAGCGGAGAATATTCGAGGACCGATCATTTGAACGCCAGTCATCACGAATGAGTACTTCCAAGCTAAACTTCTTTTGGGGTAGCAACTTGAATCGTCCGTACCCCTTTTTTGAATATCAAGATCCAGATGATGCTTTTCGATGATGGAGCTTATCACTTCTAACACCCATTTACCGCGGTAGATCGCTCCGCCCTTCCGATAATCGTAGGGGTAAATATCGTGCTCTGAATCCGCGATTTTCAGAAATGTCGAACTATCCGAAAATGTACGATAGCTGCCAAAATACTCCCAAGCCCACGGATTGTCCTTCCGACCTGTGAACTTTAAAAGCGCTTCTTTACGCCAAATGGCTGGTGCTGAATTCAACCTATAATCAACGTTTGGTGCTATTACCGCTAATCCGTCTTCACGTATAGAACCTGTTTGAGGGCAAGGAAGTTTTATCAGATAAGCAACATCAACGTCCTGGGCGTCTGACATCAAATCCACTAATGCTTTTAATCGTTCTTGATCAACAGGTCCATTTAGGAAGTAATCATCGAATAGCATGATTATGAATTTTGCGCTGGTGTCATTCAGAGTCGATATCAGCCTTGCACCCCAAAGATCAGCGTTACCAGATTCATAATGATGCACCGACACATCAAAGTTCATGCCAATCGGGAGTGAATAAATCTTGCTTTCTGTATTCAGCACGATCGGATAATCGCACCCTCCCCAATAGTCAGACATGCACAGGAAAAACAAATCCCACAAGTCAGAATACGCGTCGCAGCTATTTACAATGATTACGACATCATGTGGCCATGTCAAGAATTGTGAACAAAAGCCTTTTGGGGTAGCTTTCATGCCGATGGCATTCTTCCTTCAAAAAGTATAGCAAATTGATTCAACGCCGACTTACAATCCTTCACTGGCATAATCCATCGCTTGGCAATATTTCTCAATTCCAGATACAGATGCTTGAGTAACCCCTGTAAATCTCTTACTCACCAAATCACGGGGGGACCACCTAATATGCGGCTATTAGACGATCTTTCTGATTTAGCAGCAACTTTCTTGAACAATTTTACAACCAGCTTCATAAGGAAAGGATAATATGATCCAAGTTTCAG
>CAJBRY010000604.1 GCA_903958085.1 uncultured Geobacteraceae bacterium | reverse complement strand
TGCTTTGAAAAAATTATAATTCGAGCATCCGGTAAAAAGAAAACTCATCAGTATAACGGCAAATGAAACAATCAGCCGTTTCATCTTCATAGCGCCTCAATCATCGCAACAATCTGCTCATCGGTATAGCCGTCAAGCTCAACCGATTTGGATGGGCAGGTTGCCTGGCATGTGCCGCACCCGCCACATACTCCCGGATTTACATAAGCAACAACTTTAATAAGGTTACCCTGACGGTCACGGATCTCTTTCTCCTCAACAGCACCGTAAGCGCATACTTTTCTGCAGGCAAAACAAGCGACACATCCTGCTTCACGGACCCTGGCAACGATCGGCTCCCGCTCTAGTTTCTCCTTGGAGAAGAGAGTCATGACTTTTGCTGCCGCAGCGGAAGCCTGCGAAACTGTTTCCGGAATATCTTTAGGCCCCTGGCACGCTCCAGCAAGGAAAATACCGGCAGTAGCGCACTCTACAGGACGCAGCTTTGCGTGCGCCTCAGAATAAAAGTGATATTTGTCGTACGAAATTCCAAGCTTCTGAGCAAGAAGATCCGCACCTTTCTGAGGCTGAACAGCAGTTGCCAACACTACCATATCAGCTTCAATTTCAACCTGAACGCCGACTGCTATGTCGCTACCCATGACAACAATCTTGTCGCCCTTCTGGTAGAGACGGGAAACCATGCCTCGGATATATACAGCCTCCTCTTCTTCGATCGAGCGACGCCAAAATTCGTCGTAGCTTTTACCGGGAGTTCGGGCATCCATAAAAAAGACGTAAGCCTGACCGTCATGCACCTTGTGGTGATAGAGCATTGTATGTTTGGCAGTATACATGCAGCAGACTTTTGAACAGTAGGAAATGCCCTTTTCGCGGGCTCGCGAACCGATACATTGTATGAAGACGATCTGCTTTGGTTCCTTACCGTCTGAGGGACGCAATATTTTGCCTCCGGTCGGCCCGGAAGCACTTGCCAGACGCTCAAAAGTCATGCCGTCAATCACATCAGGAATTTTACCGTGTCCGAATTCGCCATACCCTTTGATAGCTGAACCTTTGGGCTTTTCAGTGATTGAGTACAGGTCAAAACCTGTGGCGACAACTATTGCGCCGACCGCCTCAACTATCAAGCTATCTTCCTGTTCAAAGTCAACTGCACCGGGCCCGCATACTTTCTGGCAAACACCGCATTTTCCAGTTTTGAACATTGTACAGTTTTCGCGATCAATTACCGGCGTATTTGGTACTGCCTGCGGGAAAGGAACATAGATGGCAGTACGCATGCCGATATTCTGGTCGAATTTATTTGGAATTTTCTTCTGTGGGCATTTTGTCATGCAGACGCCACAACCGGTGCATTTGTCTTCATGAACCGAGCGAGCCTTCTTTTTAATAGTCACCTGGAAATTGCCGATATACCCCTCAACCAGCTCAATTTCAGAGTATGTATGGAGTGTAATTTGGGGATGGTTGGCAACATCTACCATCTTCGGGGTCATAATACACTGAGAACAATCCAGCGTCGGAAATGTCTCTGAGAGCTGTGCCATATGTCCACCGATAGAAGGCTCACGTTCAACAAGAATTACTTCATGCCCGGCATCTGCAATGTCCAGAGCAGCCTGTATCCCGGCAATCCCGCCGCCAATAACTAGCGAGCGTTTTGTAACCGGGACCGTAATGGCTGGAAGCACACGGTTCTTTTTGACACGCTCCACCATCATCCCGACGATTTCAATCGCCTTTGCGGTAGCTTCTTCAATGTTCTCATGTACCCAGGAGCAGTGTTCGCGAATATTTGCCATCTCGCAAAGAAAGGGGTTAAGACCCGCAGCTTCAACCGCTTTGCGGAATGTTTTCTCATGCATCCTAGGCGAACATGCGGCCACAACTACATGGGTAAGCCTCTGTTCTTGAATGGCTTTTTTCAATAAGTTTTGTCCCGGATCGGAGCACATATACTTATAGTCTGTTGAGAACGCTACGCCTGGCATTTTGCCAACCTGCACCGCGACTCTCTCGACATCTACGGTTCTGGAAATGTTTTCGCCGCAATGGCAGATGAATACACCGATTCTTGACATCTTACAGTAATCCCTTCTCTTTCAACAAAGGCACAGGACTCACAATCATCGCATCAAGACCAAGCTTCTCAGCAGCAAGCCCAACAGACAATCCGACCAATTGTGTCAGGTAGAAAACCGGAAGGTTGTAGTCAGAGTTATAAACACCTTCTATCTCTTTCTGGCGAATATCCAGGTTGCCGTGGCAAAGCGGACATCCAACCATTATGCAATCCGCACCGGCAGCTTTTGCGGAATCCAAAATGGCATTTGTCAGCTGAATTACAACGCCAGGGCGGGAAAGGGTGAAGTTCGCTCCGCAACACTCAAGTCGATGTGTCCAGGAGACGGATTCAGCACCGACAGCCTCGATAACCCGCTCCATGATTGTCGGCGCTTCGGTACAGTCAAGATTGGGGACATCGGTTGGTCTGGTCAACAGGCAGCCATAATAACACGCAACCTTTAGGCCCTTAAGTGGTTTTTTTACATAATCTGCCAGTCGCTCGAGACCAAAATCGCGCGCCAGAATATCAAGAAGATGCTTGACTTTACTGTCAAGCTTGATTGGGGCATCAATTGCCTTTTCAACCTGTTTCCGCTTAGCATCGTTTTCCAGAAGAACATGCTGGGTAGTTTTCAGACGAGAAAAACAGGCAGCGCAAGCTACTGCCAGATCACCCTCAACCTGCTCGGCAAGTTCCAGGTTTTTTGCACATAATGAGAGCGACAGCAATTCGTCAACGTTATGGGCGGGGGTGGCTCCACAGCAGAACCAGTCTGGAACCTCGGTAAGACCAATATTCAATGCCTTGAATAATTCACGCGTAGAAAGGTCATACTCTCCGGCCGAAGCGTGGAGCGAGCAGCCTGGATAGTAGGAATAATTAAAGGAAGTCTTATCGCTGTTCACAGGGCTTCACCCTTCTTGCGCATCTCTTCGATACGGCTGAATATCTTTTCAATTTCGGTCATATTTTTGTTTTTACTATGAAACATTTTCAATTTGCCTTTGGCAAGAAGTTTCGGTCCCAGCATCATGTCTTTTAGAAACTGTCCCGATTTGACGTTAAATACTGCAGCCAGGCGCATTTCGTATTGGCGGCCGTAAGTGCGAATATTTTGCAGGAAAAGTTTATTTGCCAACTGCACATAACTTTCCTTAGAAGGACCTTCAGCGTCCCATGAAAGTTTGCGAAGCGCGTCCATTATAGAGGCAAGATGCACTTTATTAGGGCAGCGGGTCGAACAGGTTTCACACGAAGCGCAATACCATATTGAGCGACCTTCGAGAATCCTCCGCCATTGTCCCAACTGTAGAAGCCTGACAACACGATTTGGAGGATGCTCCATAAATGTTGCCATAGGACAGCCGGCGGAACATTTACCACACTGGAAACAACGACGGACAGAGGTATCAGAAAGCGCCTCGACTTTGCGGACAAAGTCAACATCCATCGTCTCCTGCGAGATGATCATTTTTTTCTTTTTCACACGGGTATCCATTTAGTCATATTAAAATTTGATGAACGTAAATATAAACTAAAAACCTCTGTATAAGACCCAAAAGACCTCTTACTCTCATATTCTCTACACAAATGATGTACAAAATGCAAGCCAAATTGCTACAGTAAAAAATATTTAGGTATAGTTAAATTTCGTATTGCCAAAACAGACAAATCAGTTTGTTTATTACTCGCAAAAACCTTGCCACTTTAGCGGCGGTTGCCAAGCCTGTTGCGGCGAGCACCACTTTGAGTG
>CAJBRY010000603.1 GCA_903958085.1 uncultured Geobacteraceae bacterium | reverse complement strand
CGCAGGTTAATCTTGATCTTAAGCAGGGTGAGGTTACTTCTCTATATCTTGAAGGTGAAAAACTTTGTGGAGTTGATCTAAGATCGGGCATTAGATTTCTTTCTCAGACAGTTGTTCTCACGACCGGTACGTTCATGCGTGGCCTGATTCATATTGGATTGAATAATTACCCTGGAGGCAGAGCCGGTGATCAGCCTTCTATTGGTCTTTCGGATCATCTGAAGGAGATCGGCTTTAATATTGGCAGACTTAAGACAGGTACTCCCGCCAGGCTCGATTCCCGCTCCATTGATTTTTCCAAGCTGGAGGTCCAGCTTGGCGATGATCCGCCCAAGCCCTTTTCATTCACCACGACAAAAATCACTACTTCGCAGATCCCTTGTCATATTGCTTATACAAATCAGCGATCACACGACATTATTCGTTCCGGGCTTGATAGGTCGCCTTTGTATTCCGGCGTCATTGAAGGAATAGGCCCGCGATACTGTCCTTCTATTGAAGATAAGGTTGTCCGCTTTCCTGATAAGGACCGTCATCAGACATTTATAGAGCCTGAAGGTTTGGATACGATTGAGGTCTATCCCAGTGGCATGTCGACGTCACTTCCTATCGATATTCAGATAGCCTTTTACCGATCCATGACAGGATTGGAGCGCGTTGAAATTATGCGTCCTGCATATGCTATAGAGTACGACTACGTTGATCCGATTCAGCTGCACAACTCACTTGAGACCAAAGTCTTGAAAAACCTTTATCACGCCGGACAGATAAACGGTACATCCGGCTATGAGGAGGCGGCGGCTCAGGGTTTGATGGCCGGAGTTAATGCTGCGCTGCGTGTTAAAGGGGAGGAACCGGTTGTACTTGGCAGAAGCCAAGCCTACATTGGCGTTATGATCGATGATCTTGTGACTCTGGGAACTAAAGAGCCTTATCGTATGTTTACCTCGCGCGCTGAATATCGCTTGTTGCTCAGAGAAGATAACGCTGATCTTCGTTTGCGCGAGATCGGTTATCGACTTGGGCTTGTACCCGAATCTGTCTTTGCAGAATTTATTGAAAAATGCTGCAGTATTGATCGAGAGTTGTCTCGTATTCAATCCACTCGCTTGAAGCATAACGCTGAGGAACTGGACGTACTTGCGCGCCTGGGACTTAACGATGTGCAGAAAGGAACCACTCTCGAGCATCTTCTAAAACGCTCGGATATTGGGTATGAGGAACTAATGGAGATAGACACCGTCTCATGTGAAACAGCCCCAGAGATTCGTGAACAGGTAGAAATACAGACAAAATATAAGGGTTATATCGACAGGCAGCTTGAGCAGGTGGAACAGGCAAAAAAGTTTGAAAACACCAGAATACCCGAAGAGATGGAATATTCATCGGTTAAGAGTCTAACGACGGAAGTGCGTGAAAAACTCACAAAGTACAGACCTGATACGCTTGGGCAGGCGTCAAGGATCCCTGGAGTAACCCCAGCAGCTATTTCTATTCTGTCGATAGCCATTAAATCATCATCCTGGAAGGGCGATGCCAATCGATGAGTTCCGTTATCGGGGATATTCTTTGCAAAGGTTCTACGGTTATAGGAGTACCTCTTTCATCAAAACAGATTCGCTCTTTCGAAGTGTATGCTGCGGAGCTGATAAAATGGAATGCCAAGGTTAATCTGACGGCAATAACTAAAGACACTGAAGTTGCAGTAAAGCATTTTATTGATTCTCTCTCTCTGACACCCTTTATAACTGCCGGCAGCAATCTGTTGGACATTGGTTCCGGCGCCGGATTTCCCATAATACCGCTTAGTATTGCCATGCCTGAGATTCAAATGCTTTCAGTTGATGCTGTTGCAAAAAAAATTCATTTTCAGCGACATATAATTCGCCAACTATGTTTAAAAAATATTGAAGCTATGCATGCACGCATCGAAGATTTACATAAGAGTCACAATAAAGCTTTCAGCATTATTACCTCGCGTGCGTTTACCCGGCTTGATCGATTTATTTCCCTAGCTGCGCCTTTGCTGACCGATGATGGTGTGCTTATAGCTATGAAGGGGGAGGGGGCTGAAGACGAAATTGCTGCAAGCGATGACACTTTTTGTGCCGAAGGATTTGCTGTCACGTCCGAACATCACTATTCTTTACCGATGGGGATGGGTGAGCGCGTCCTTACTCTAATAAAGCGTCGTCAAGCCGCATAAAATAAGGGCCGAAATCCTTCGGGCTGAAAATTACGTTTAAGGCAATATTCTGTCAAGGCAAATGGCGCAGGCTATGTTTTTTGATGTTTTGCGATATAGGTGAAATTTGGCGGGCTGAGTGGGATTTGGCTCTTGAACTGAAAAAAATCTGGAATTAGTTGCAGATGATTGGAATCTGCACTAGAGTAAACGCCATTTTGCAAGAATAGAATCGGAGTCTCAACTGACAACAGATATCCGTATATATTATGAAGATACAGATTCCGGTGGAGTCGTTTATCATGCCAACTATATCAAATATCTTGAGCGGGCCAGAACGGAATATTTTCGCGGACACGGTTTTTTGGTGTCGGAAATGGCTAAAGACGGTTTTGTTTTTCCGGTAGTAAGATTGGAGTTGGATTTTAAGGCTCCTGCGCTACACGATGACCTCTTGTCAGTGTTCACTAAGCCGACTCGAGTCGGAGGCTCATCAATTACAATGAATCAGAAGATAATGAGGAAGGTTGATGGCAAATTACTGGCAGATGGAATGGTTACGCTGGCTTGTATAAGCCCTTCCATGAAAGCACGTAGGATTCCATTGGGTATTCGTCAGATGTTGGAAAAAGAATTGGAGTGTGGTGAAAATGAGCAGGATTGAGCGTGAGGCGGCACTTGATCTGCTAATAAATTCTGATCTGCTTGAACTCGGAAAGTGTTCCGATGAGATTAGACAGCGCCTTCATCCGGAAAATATTGTTACTTTTGTTGTCGATCGTAACGTGAATTATACCAATATTTGTGAATCAAAATGTTCTTTCTGCGCTTTTTACAGAGATAGTAAGGCCAAAGATGCCTATGTTCTGACAAGTGATCAGATATTTGAAAAAATTGCTGAACTGGTTGAGCAGGATGGGACTCAATTGCTGATGCAGGGGGGGCTTAACCCTGATTTGAAAATAGAGTATTTTGAAGAACTTTTTCGTGGAATTAAGCAGCGATTCCCGACGGTCAGAAACCATTCTCTCTCTCCAGCAGAAATTACATGTATTTCTATTAATTCAGCTTTAACTTTGGATGAAACTCTACTCAGGCTCAAGAACTCCGGGCTTGATTCAATTCCAGGTGGTGGAGCAGAAATACTTGTAGATGATGTGCGCAAAAGTATCTCTCCTAACAAGATCGCCTGGAAACAGTGGAGAGATGTAATGCTGAGGGCTGCCAGTCTTGGCATGCCGACCACCGCAACAATGATGTTTGGCAGCTGTGAGAAAGCTGAAGACGTTGTCGAGCATATATTCAGAGTGCGGGAAATTCAGGATCAGGGTGGGTCGTTCACTGCGTTTATTCCTTGGACATATCAGCCCGGAAATACCGAATTGGGTGGTTCAACCGCAACAGGAGTAGACTACTTGAAGGTACTGGCGCTATCGAGGATTGTTCTGGACAATATTCAAAATATTCAGGCAAGTTGGGTTACTCAGGGGGCGAAGATGGCTTCGGTTGCACTCTTTTTTGGTGCTAACGATCTTGGTGGCACGATGTTAGAGGAAAACGTTGTAGCTGCTGCTGGCTGTAGCTTTCGTATGTCGCAGCAGGAAATGATAAATCTTGTTCATGGGGCTGGTTTTAGGGCGGCACAAAGAACCACAACATATTCAATAATTCGGGAGTTTCCGGTTTGAATTCTTTCCATAAGCAGGCTGGAACCTGCAAAATAATCACTGATGCTGTGCGACTAAACGAGGTAGCAGACATACTTTCATATCAGACTGAAATTGCAGTTGATCTGGAAATGGACTCACTTCACCATTATCGTGAGAAAGTCTGTCTGGTGCAAATCTCCACACGTTTGCAGAGTTGGCTAATAGACCCGCTGGCGTTACACGATCTGACCCCCTTGGCCGCTCCACTTGCCAATCCCGGCATTGTCGTAGTAATGCACGGCTCTGATTATGATATCCGCTCATTGCATCGAGATTTTGGCATTGAAGTGGCTAATCTCTTTGACACCATGATTGCTGCCAGACTTCTCGGAATAACAGAATTCGGTCTAGCTGCGCTTCTGAAGGAACGTTTTGGAATTGAACTTGATAAAAAATTTCAGAAAGCAGATTGGAGTAAACGGCCTTTGAGCAGTGAAATGTGTGCCTATGCTACTGCTGATACTTCTGATCTACTAGCTCTTTATGATCAGTTTCGTGCTGAATTAGAAGATAAAAGAAGGCTTGAATGGCTTGAAGAGGAGGGAAAACTGGTCAGCCAGGCCAGGGTTGCAGAAAAAGAAGGTCCTCTATTTCTCTATTGCAAAGGTGCCGGCAGGCTAAAGGGGCATGGTCTTGCTATTCTTGAAGAATTGCTACAGTTACGTGATCGCCAATCACAAACTCTAGATCGACCGCCATTCAAGGTGTTATCGGCAGACACCCTTATTGAAATTGCTGAGAACAAACCACATACACTGCACGATCTGTCGCAAATCAAGGGGATGACACCTGGGCAGTTACAGCGGCATGGAACCGGCATCCTTGCAGCTGTAGAGATTGGTCTTTCCGTCCCGGAAAACAGATTACCCAGATTCCCTCGCACTGGCAAAAAGGAGGTTCTTGAACGGGTCAAGGTGCGCTTGAAAAATCTTAAACAGTGGCGGGAACATTATAGTACAGAGCTAGGACTTGATCCTGGTGTACTGGCGCCAAACTGGCTGCTGGAAGCAATTGCCGACACTCAAGGACCTTCAAAAGAAGAACTGGATGGTATTTCAGGTATGCGGAAATGGCAAAAACATCTATTTGGAGCTGAGTTGGCGCGTATACTGTCAACGGTTTAAATGATGTGCCCCGCAATGATTTTATTTCACTCTCTGCCCTATAAAAAAATAAAATCCCAGACAGGTTTTACCCTCATCGAGATAGCAGTTGTAATGGCGATAATCGCGCTTATTATGCATCTGATATTACCACGGCTTCCTGCATCGGACGAAGAAAATCTCAAAATATCTGCCCGAACACTTGCTTCAACTCTTCGTTATATGCAAGAGAGAGCCGCAACATCCCGCACATTGTACCATCTATCAATGATACCAGGGACTGAATCTGCCAAAATCAGTGAATTATCTGGTGATGGAGGTTCAAAAGAACCTGCAGACCCGTTACTGCAAAAAACACCGATAAAAGAAGGAATCATAATCGCTGATGTACGGATACCTCGACTCGGCAAGATTAGTGATGGCCAGTTAAGGGTTGATGTTGGTGTTGCGGGGATAAGGGATTTCGTAACAATACACCTGCGCTCGGCAAGCGGAAAATTCTGGACGGTGATGGCTTTTCCTTCTGGTGGCAAGGTGAAGGTTTACGAGGGGTATCTGGAGGAACCTCCATGAGAAACTTGTGCTCAGGATTTACTCTTCTGGAAGTAATGATTTCTCTGGCGATTATGGCTGGCGTAATTCTGACTGTTCTCGGGTCGGTTAATTATCAAATCGGGATAATTGCTGGCGAGCGCGACAGTACAGCACTAACGTTGCTGGCTCGCACTCGCATGGTTGAGCTAGAGTCCGCGCCTGCCAAAGGAGAGGGGACATTTGCTCCATTGCATCCTGAGATTAGCTGGAAGGCGGATTTAATGCCGGCAGATCTGCCAGGCTTGCAGAAACTGGTAATTAAGGTGAAACGAGTAGGCGATGGAAGGGAGGTGGCACTTGTCCGTTATCTCCCGAAATAAAGGTTTCACTCTGCTTGAGATTTTGATTGCTGTGGCACTGCTTGGCATTTTATCTGCTGCCCTGTACGGTAGCTATTTTGGAGTAATTAGAGCTAGAGATCGGGCTTCGGAAGGAATGGAGTCACGACGGGAACTGGGAGCGACTCTTGACCTGATTCGTCGCGAAGTTTCGTCGGCGCTTTTCAATCGTATGGACAAACGTCTCCGCTTTGTCGTCGAAGATCGCGACAATTTTGGAGCTCAATCGTCCTCGCTTGAGTTGACTACGCTGTCCCCTCCAGCCGTCCAGAACCGGAGCGAATCAGGGATTTTAGTAGTAAAATATCAATTGTACGAAAAGAATAAGAAACGCATGCTGACACGTCAGGAACGTGATCTTGTTTCTGAGGAGATGAACGTTCCTTCTTATCCGCAGATGGATCAGCTCAGCTCGTTTCTTGTTGAATGTTATGACGGCTCAAAATGGGTAAAAAGCTGGGATACGGCTATAAACGGTGCATTGCCTAAGGGTGTGCGGATAACCGTTCAGTTGGAAGAGGAGGGAAAACCGCTTCAGTTTACAGTGCTGTCTATTCCGAAGGTGAGCGGTATATGACTGCGCGGCTAAAAAACGAATCTGGTTTTGCCCTGATTCTGACCCTGGTAGTAACGGCACTGATGGTCGCCGTAGTCGTAGAGATGATACACCAGATATATGTCGATACATCACTCAGTCGCAGCTTCCGCGATGGACAGCAGGCTTCAATACTCGCTGAATCAGGTGCTACAGGCGGCGCAAAACTGCTGCAGATGGGGCTGTCTGGGCGTTCATATACAGCGCTTACTGACCGATGGGCAACTCCGATCCGACTCGATGATGAAGCAGGTTCGCTGACGATTACGATCAGTGAGGAGAGCGGTAAAATCAATGTTAATGGCCTGATTCAGCCTAATGGAGAGTATGAGCCATTCACTCTGGCTGCCTTGAAGCGCCTTGCCACAAAACTGCAGTTGCAGGCAGATCCGTGGGGTGCGGTGGCAGATTGGATTGACAGCGATGATATACCACGTTCAGGCGGTGTTGAAACACCCTATTATCGCACATTAAAGCCAGCATATGCTTCGCGGAACAGCAAGCTTATGACTTTGACAGAAATTTCTCTTATCAAAGGCATTTCTTCTGAAATTATGGGGAAGCTTAGTCCGCACTTGACTATATATTCTGACCAGGCAGGGGCTCCGCTTTCTACAATTAACATAAATACTGCATCGAAAGAGGTTCTAGCTTCGCTTGATGATCGTATTGACGACCGAATGGCCGAACTGATCATGGAAGAGAGGAAGTTGCAGCCATTTCAAACAACATCAGAGCTCTCCCGAGTTCGTGGTCTGGACACGGTAGCAATTGGTTTGTTAGGAAAAATCAGCGTTAAAGGTAACCTTTTCAGAATTATCTCAGTTGCACATGTGAAGGATTCTGGGCGGACGGTTGAGGCGGTAGTAAGGTTGTCAAGCGGTACCTCTGAAATCCTATCCTGGCAGGAGTATTGATAGCAAATCAGTTTATTGCAATGCTCTGATTTCTTTGTTGTTTTGCTGTACTGTGTTATATAAAGTGTCTTTCGAATAATAAATTCATTCTTGCACGTAAAGGTGCAGTATATCCATGGAATATTTGATTCTGCAGGCTGAAGAAAAAAGTCTGATTGTTGCTCACTTTGCTTTTTCTCGCCGATCCTCAGAACTTATTGGTGCGGCTTCGATACTGCTTGACGAGGAACAGACTCTGGCTGAAGCTGTCAAGAGTATTGCCGAAAAAGTAACCGGGTCTATGCGTGTGGTGCTCTGTTTGCCGCCCAAACTGTTTGCGCATCGAAATGTGACGCTTCCTTTTAACGACATGCGTAAGATCCGAGAGGTTTTGCCCGGGCATTTGCAGGGAGAAATTGCGCTACCGCTGGATGAGTTGTCACTGGATGTCATCTCCTCTGGCGAGGGGCAATTCCTGGCTTTATGGGCTCTAAAAAACGACATTGAGTCTGCAATCGCAAAGTTTCGCGAGTTTGGTATTGAGCCTCACATTGTCAGCTCTCTTCCTTTTGCACTTGCATATTTGCCAGGCCTTCCAGAAGAGTGTGCCGTGTCTGATGGCAGCACGCTCGCTCTGTTGAAGGGTGGACGGCTTATTTATTTCAGGGCGTCAGATTCTCCAATGTCGTCGTCTTTGATAGTTTCGACACTGGCAACTCTGGAAATTACCAGAGGAGAATTGCCTTCGCGCCTCTGTCTGATAGGGCCTGAGGGTAATAAGTTTACAGATACAGAAAGCTTCCTATTGCCAGTGGAGACGGTTTCTGCCCCTCCAGAATTGGGGAATCTGTTTAAAAATGAGGAGACATATCAGCAGATTGGGGGGCTTTTTGCCGTTGCAAAAGCGTGCCAAGCCGGTGCCCTGCCTGACTTCCGCCGAGGTGATCTTGCATGGACAGCAGGTGATGCAAAGCTGCGGAGAAAGCTGCTGTTTACAGGAGCCCTCGCAATAACCGTCGTTATATTACTCTTCGTCAGCAAAGGTCTACAGTACCGTGGTGCAGTAGCGGATCTTTCGTCAATCAATAAATCAATCTCATCGATATATCGTGAAATTTTTCCCAATG